>CAYUBK010000001.1:0-57632 GCA_964442955.1 uncultured Zetaproteobacteria bacterium
CAATAACCCGGGCGGTCTGCTTAATCAGGCAGTGGAAGTATCCGATATGTTCCTCAACAAGGGTAATATTGTCAGCACCAAGTCGCGGGCAGGCAAGAGCCTGTCATTCGATGCGCGTAAAGGAGATGCATTGAATCAGTTGCCGCTGATTGTGTTAATCAATCATGGTTCGGCATCCGCCTCGGAAATTGTAGCCGGTGCATTGCAGGATCATCATCGTGCCGTACTGGTCGGCACCAAATCATTCGGCAAGGGTTCGGTACAATCGGTTGTGCCTCTGAATGACGGTACTGCGATCAAGGTAACAACCGCCTTGTATTATACCCCCAGCGGGCGTTCCATTCAGGCCACTGGCATCGATCCGGATATCGAAGTGGAGCTGCAGCGGATCAAGCCCGAAGACGCACCAAAAGCCAAACGCCCACTGGTCTCCGAACGTGATTTGAAAGGGCATTTGGCCAATGGTAATAAAAAGAAAACGCATGCGAAAAAGAATAAGACATCAGGTCCCAGTGAAGCGATGCAGAAGCGGCTAAAGCTGGACACCCAGTTGCAACGCGCGCTAGATCTGCTTAAGGGGCTGCATGCACTTAAGGGATAAGCACAGCGTAGTTTTTCCCTAACTGCAGAATCATCGCGATGCCTAAAAAACGAAAGCTGCCTTTCTGGCTGGGGCTTGTGCTGGCCATGGTTCTGGCGGCGCTACTTGTGCTGGTAGCTATGACCCCTCAGCCTGAGCAGACCGCACAGCCTCCACGCATGCAGCTGCCACCATCGCAAATGATGACACGCCAATCCGCCAGCGTGACCGCACCTGAAACGGCTGACAAAATCACGAAGGCCGTACCGCCCCCACTTCCGCTTTCGCCATCAAAACCAACGGCGAACCATGGTCTGGCGTTGATTCTGGATGATGTCGGTTACAACATCCGGGCATTGCGACGCATATTGGCACTTTCTGTTCCGGTAGCTATTTCGGTACTGCCTGATGCACCGCATGCCGTACAATCAGCCCGTTTGGCGCATCAGGCCGGGCAGGTGGTGATGCTTCATTTGCCCATGCAGCCGGAGGACCCGTCCCTGAAAATGTCCGATGCATTTCTGTTGGAGAACATGTCGAAAGATGGACTGCGCGATACGTTTTTGCGTGACCTGGCGCAAGTGCCATATGTTGAAGGTGTCAATAACCACATGGGCTCAAAACTAACGCAGTTGGAATCGCCCATGCATCAGGTGATGATGCAGTGCCGGGAAAAAGGACTGTTTTTTGTCGATTCAAGAACCAGCAGCAGCAGCATTGCAGCCCGGGTGGCGGCAAATGCGGGGCTAAAGTGGGCATCACGGCAGATTTTTCTGGATCATATCATGACCCCCGAAGCCATGACTGCCGCCTGGAATCACGCCCGCGCCTGTGTGCACAAAAGGCATCGTTGTATCATCATTGCACACCCCAGAGCGGAGAGCGTGGCATTCCTTGAAAGCCACCTGACAAAGGAAGATGCTGCGCAGATGGTATCAATCAAACGCTTACTACGGCGTAGCCCGGTCAAATCGCAGCAGTCAGAACGCGTTAGTGTGACGCAGGCACAATGATGGCTGCATTACGTAAATACCTGCTTGCCGGCGTCGTAGCCATGATGCCACTGCTGGTGGTGGTGGCGCTGGTCAACTGGCTGCTGAAAATGTCCGATAAGGCGGTTGCACTATTGCCGCCTGCATATCAGCCGGAAGTATTGTTTGGCGTGGATATCCCGGGCATGGGCATCCTGCTGGCGCTGTTGTTTATTATGGTGATTGGCGCATTGGTCACGCATTTTATCGGTCGCTATTTTATGCGCCTGATTGATTTGGTGATGGAGCGCATTCCGCTGGTACGCACGGTGTATAAAGCAACGCGTCAGCTGCTGGAAGCGATATTCAGCGACAATTCCTCCGCATTCAAAGAGGTTGTCATGGTTCCCTTCCCGCATAAGGGCAGCATGGTGCTCGGGTTTGTCACTGGCGAGAGCCCTGTATCTGCCGGCTCGGATTCCAATCCGTGCGTATCTGTCTTTGTGCCCTCCACCCCCTTGCCTACCACAGGCTGGTTATTGTTTGTCGAGGCTGGTGATCTGGTTCACCTGGATATCAGCGTCGAAGAAGGCATGAAGCTGGTTCTGTCTGGCGGGGTTGTGCCTGCCCAGCGTAAAGAGGCAGGTGAAGGGTGAATGTGTCCGTCTAACGCGTATGGATTCCTTCGTCGGCCTTGTTCCTGTCGTTTGCGCCGGTACGATGCTGCGATGCTGAAAATTCTTTCCTTGCTTACGCTGCTGATATGTTCCGGTTACGCCATTGCAGAACCCGCTGTAGAGCAAACCGCAGCACAGCCAGCCACACTCTCCATTAGCGCCGCACATTCGCTGCTCGATCAGGGTCGGGAGGCTGAAGCGATTGGCGTGCTTGAGCAGTTGGTTAAAAACACGCCCACTGATTTTCAAGCCTGGTTTTTGCTGGGCGTGACCCAGGCCAAAGAGCGCCGTTTCCACGATGCGGTGGCATCTTTTGGCAAGGTAGTTGCCTTGCAGCCGAAACTGGCCGAGCCGCATAACAACCTGGCAGTGATTTATAATGAACTGGGTGATTTCCGCGCCGCCGTAAAAGAGCTGGAAGCCTCACTGAAATTAAAACCGGATTATGCGACTGCGCATGAAAATATTGGCGATTTGTATGTGAAACTGGCAGCTGATTCCTATCGCAAAGCACTGAAAGAAGGTGGCCGTCCCGCCTTGCGCCAACGCTATAATCGCTTGCTGCATATTCGCAAGGTCAACCAACCCGAAGCTGAATCTGATACACGGCCCACGCCATCATCCAAGATAAACACGGCGCAGCAGCCTGCCTCCGAAATGGAACGCACATTGCCTGAAACAACCAGTATATCCGAACCCACTGTGGCAAATACGATTGCGAAGCAGAGCCCCAAGTCAGCACCTACAGGCGGAAATAAAATCGCAGCACAACCAGCGATGCAGCAAGCACAGGCTACATCGCCAACCACTGCGTTGAACACAGAAAAGCATGTTGCTCAACAACAAGGCGCTGCAATCAAACCGCAGCGCCAGCCTGTTCTCCAAGAAATCATTCCCCTGAAAGCACCTCCTGCAACAAGTGCAGATGATCCCGGCAAAGTAGCGGTGGTTTATGAATCCCCTTCCCATACTCCGAAAAAAACCGGCGCGCAAGCTGATATCAAGGCTGCGATGGCGGCAGTGGAAGTGTGGCGTTCAGCCTGGAACCGTCAGGATTTGCCCGCTTATTTTGCCGCTTATAGCGATGCATTTGATTTCAGTCCGCGGTTTGAAACACTGAAACAATGGAAGCGTTACAAACAATCGGTGATCACAAAAAGAACATTTATCCGGGTAACGCTCGAAAATATTGAGGCGAAGAAATTACCGGAGGGTGAAATCAAGCTGGCTTTCCTGCAACATTTCCGCTCGGATTCATTTAATAGCGATGACATCAAAGCGATGTTGCTCCGACAAACCCAGGATGGATGGAAAATTATTTATGAAGCTTCTAAATAGCAGATTGAACATCGTCTGGCTGCTGCTGTGGCTACTCTCAGCTTCGTCAATAACGATTGCCGGTGAGTGGGATCAGGTCACCACAGCGCTCCAGGATGGCAAGGCCAATGCTGTCAGAAGTTTATCAAGCCAGGAACGCACCATTCTGCAAGCCACTGTCGCTTTGAAAACAGACAAGCCTGATCAGGCTTTAATGCTGCTGGCATCGGCAAAACATGCCAAAGATCCGCTGGTCGCTCTACTGGAAGCAGAGGCGCACCGCCAGCAGGCCATTCATGCCGTGCAACAGGTGGGCGGTATGGAAAAACAGGAAAAAATGCTTGTTTCAGCAGATTTGAACGATGGCTTGGGCGAGGCTGATGCACGTCTGCACGCATTTATGGACAGGCTGAACAGGCAGGTGGGCGATCCTGTCGATATTCTGATGCCCGGGCCGAATGTTGCCAGCGTATTTATGTTCGATAAAGCGCGCAATCGGATGTTTGTCTATGAACCCACCCGCAATGGCGGACTTAAACAAATCACCGATGAATATGTGGTGACCGGCACGGTGATTGGCGATAAACAGCGGCGCGGCGATGGTCGCACGCCGCATGGCGTGTATCGATTTGTGAAAAAGCTACAAGGTAAAAATCTCGAATCGCGCTACGGCCCGGTCGCATTCCCGATTGATTATCCAAATGAGCTGGATGCCTTTCATAAAAAAGACGGTTCCGGCATCTGGCTACATGGCTATCCGTTGGATGTCAGCCGTCGCCCGCCGCAGGATACACGCGGTTGCTTCTCGCTATCCAATGATCGTCTGCTGACCATGGCCAGACATGTTAAATTGCGCCATAGCTGGGTGATCGTTGGCGAAAATTTTGTATTTGATCAGGGCGCAAAGAAAAGCCAATTGCTCGACTCGGTCAAGCGGGATATCGAAGCATGGCGTCGCGACTGGGTGCGGTTGGATACGGATGCATATTTGTCGCATTACCATCGCAAGTTTCGTTCCGGAAAACGCGATCTGGCGGCATGGAAACGCTACAAACGGCGTGTCAATGCCAACAAAAGCTTTGTGGAAGTCGGCTTCGCTAATATGACGCTGATTCATGACCCGAACGTATGGCCGGAAGGCGAAGTCGTGGTGGCCGAATTCGATCAGTCCTATCGCTCCAGCAACTATGCCGACAAAGGGCGCAAGCGCGTTTATCTGGCACGGGCCAATGCGAACCAGAGCTGGAAAATTCTGCTTGAGGAGTCACTCAAGCAGTGAGTGAACAACAGCTTGGCCAGGCAACACCCAGCGTAGAGGATATGTCGAGCCGCCGCTTGCATAAAATGGCGGATGAGAATCGGGAATTGAAAGCCTACGTCGCCGATGTCAAACAACGGCTCAGACAGAATGAGCGTTTATTCTCCCGCATGTTCGATCTGGAATCCCAGGTCTTGAAATCAACCGATCCGGAAGACCTGTGTTTCACTCTGCTGCGCGCCCTGCGATCTGGTTTCGAACTGGATTTTGTGCGTTTCTGGCTGGATCGCTCCAGTTTTATCGGCGCACATCAACTCGAAGCGTTATCCGAACGTGATCTGGTTTGGGTCGAAGAAGGCGAAATTATGCAGATGGGATTGCATCGCAAGCGGACATGGTTGATGCAATTGTCGACCGAGCATCGTTTTGACTGGCTGACAGAAAGAGACAGCCATCTTGGTTCCCTCGCCCTGCTCACCTTGGGAGAAGCTGATAAACCGTTCGGCATTCTGGGGCTGGGTTCGGTGGACAGGGATCGTTTTGCACCCGATCAGAGTAGCGATTTTCTGCAACATCTGGCGCAGGTGGTGGGGTTAACGCTTGAGCATGCGGTGGCACGCGAACATCTGGCACGGCTTTCGGTAACAGATGCGGTTACGGGCAGTCACAATCGTCGTTTTCTGCAACCGCACAGTCATCAGCCGTTGTCACAGTGGTTTGGCAAGCAGACGCAGGTGGCGTGCCTGTATGCCGATGTTGATCAGTTCAAGGTTTTTTCCGACCGCGTCGATGAGGCCACCGCTGATAAGGCGCTGGCGATGGTATGCAATATGATGCGCCAGCATGTTCGCTCTTCCGATCCGCTGATTCGTATGGAAGGCGATGAGTTTGTCTTACTCATGCCCGGCTGTTCTGAACAAAAAGCCAAAGAAGTCGCCGAGTTGACGGCTCATACAGTTGCCTGTCACAAATTGCCGGATAAACAATCGCTGACGGTCAGTATCGGTTTAGCTATTTCAACATCCGAGCAGGATTTGGCTGTCAAAGATTTGATCGCGCGCGCCGATCAAGCCATGTATGTGGCCAAGGCGCTGGGCGGCAATCGCTTTGAAATGGCTGAAAATGACGCAAATGGAAGTAGTGGAGATGCAGACTAGGCCGACCATCGGAGAGGCTACCGCCTCTTTTCTGCATGAACTGGCCGATGTTCGGCTGGCATCCGAGCATACCGTTGCTGCTTACCGGCGCGATTTATCCCGTTTCACATCACACTGCGGCGAACAAGCACCGTTGCAAACTATCACCCGCATTCAGGTGCAGGACTGGCTGGTGGCATGCCATGCATCCGGATTGGCGGCTTCCACACTGGCGCGGCGATTATCTGCCGTTTCCAGTTTTTTTGATGCAGCAGTACAGGCCGGTTTGTGCGAAACCAATGTCGCTGCCGGCATCCGCCCTCCCAAACAGCCGAAACGTTTGCCACGCACCCTGCCCCCGGAACAAACCGCAGCCCTGATGCAGCACACAGAGCGCAACAGTGACGTACGCGATCTGGCGCTGCTGGCTGTGATGTATGGTTGCGGCTTACGTGTCTCCGAAGTGGTGGGATTGAATGTGGATGATATCGATGTGCATCAGCGTGAATTACGCGTATTCGGCAAAGGCCGCAAGGAACGCATCGTGCCGTTGCCTGAAGGCGCAGTGCAGTATGTACAATCATGGTTAAACGAGCGCATCACTTCTAATGAAGAGCACGCTGTTTTTCTCAATAATCGAAATAGACGGTTATCTGCCCGCAGTGTGCAACGCATGCTCAAGGATCGCGCCCTGCAAACCGGCGCAGATGTATCGGTAACACCACACCGCCTGCGCCATTCCTTCGCCACCCATCTACTGGCCGGAGGCGTTGATCTGCGCGCCATTCAGGAATTACTGGGCCACGCATCACTGGCCACTACCGAACGCTATACCCATCTGGATATTGCCAAGCTTACTGAGGTGTATGATAAGACCCATCCCAGAGCAAAAAAACAAATCGGCTAGTAACTTATTTTTCCCAATCTTTTTTGTCATAAAACAAATGTTTCATTCGACCACCCAGGCAGTTATTACCCAATAGCCGCCGCATAGCGAGGTTGGTATTTCAATGAAAGTTACGCTTAAAGACAGAGATCGTGCCATAAAAGATGACATTGAAATTACGGCCTATACGACAAAAACCTCCCTCATCCGTCAAATTCAATCCCATGAAGGGCATGAGCCCTGCTTCAGAACAGATTTAAGGTTTTTTTGTAAAGAAACATGCGAATGGAAAGCCATGTGTGAAGATTGTCTCATCGCTTCATGGAAAAGATAATTGAATAGAGATGACATACGATTATGCGGCACCGGATTCTTGTGCTCTTTTCAGCGCGCGCCTGTGAGCCAGTGCAATCATCTTTTTACTATATTGGGTCGCTGGTGGCGCGATGCCGTATTGTTCGATGACCATGTCGATGCCAATTGGATCGGGGTTGCCATCGACCAGTTCGCTCAAGGTGGATTTGGCAAAACGCTTGCGCCGGGTTAGCTCAAAAATGCGTAACGCTCTGGCCAGATAGAGGTGGTGTCCGGTCGGCATGCCTTAGCTGGCCGTGTCCCAGACCAGTAGATATTCAGCCAGATGCGGGCGTGCTTCGGATTCTGCTTCGAGATAGTTGCGTACACCGAGCATGGCGCGGGCGTATGCGCCTTCGCTTAGTGCGCCGGAAAAGAGTTGATGGCGCAGAAAGATCAGCATGGTTGTGAGTACATCGGTTTCGCAGTAATCGCGAATCGCCTCGATTTGACCTGCCTCGAACATCTCGCGCACATTGTCGCCTGATGTTTCCAGCTTGCCCGGCACATTGAAGGCCGCCGCAACTTCATCCATGGAGCAACGAGCTGAGGCACCGAAGTCGGATAATACCTCCAGTAAATCACAGTGATATTCTTTTGAATAACGGGTGTCGTAATTGTTCCATTTATCGCCCTGCGTGAACCAGCGCGGGCAGGAGAGCCCATGCGTCATGGCGCGATATTTCAGTACTGGCACATCGAAACCGCGCCCGTTGAAGCTGACCAGTTGCGGGGCGCGGGTTTCGATCAGGTGGAAAAAACCTTCCAATAACTCTTTTTCGGAACTGTTTTTGTCGCCGCCGGTCGCCAGTCTGCGTATGACCAGTTCACCGCCCTCTTCACCCGGTTCGCGAATCAGATGACCGTAAGAAATGGCTACGATTTGATGAAAGGGCTGGCGCGGAAAATCGTTGCGGCCATCAGTTTTTTCGAGGAAGTATTCGGATAGGCCATCGCGTGCTTCGCTGTCGGTCAGTTCGGGCAGGCGCAATACGCGCCGTGCCGCATCGGCATCCACCACAGTTTCCGTATCGAATACAATCACATCACGACGCATGATTCCTCCGGCGCAGGAACTGCATCAGCAGCTTGCGTTCTCCCAACAGTATAGCAGAAAGGAAAAATACGGCGATGGCACCTCCAATGGCGGCCGCAATCCAGGCGAACTGCATGGCTCCATTGGCGGGAAAAGCCCAGAGCATGCTAAAGCCGTATAAGCAGCCCAGCATCAGCAGGCTGGCGAGAACTGCGGTCAGTAATCGCTTGATGATATCCGGGGTAAATAGCGAGCCGTAGGTTTTGGTCAAGCGAACATAAAGCAGTCCGACATTCACAAATGCCGCCAGCGAGGTGGCCAGCGCCAGACCGACATAGGCCCAGAATTGCATCAGAATAACAGCCAGCACGATATTCACCGCCACGCTGATGGCGGCATAGCGCATCGGCGCTTTGGCATCTTTGCCAGCATAGCAGGCGGAGGCGAGCAGCTTTGCCCAACAGAAGGCAATCAGGCCGACGGCATAGGCTTGGAGCGTTTGCGCTGTCGCCACGGAATCGGCATGGGAGAATGCGCCGCGCTCAAACAGAGTGACGACAATCGGTTCGGCCAGATACAAGGCGCCGACTACGGCGGGCAGGGTAATCCAGGTCAGCCAGGCGAGCCCGGCGCGCAAATCGTCCGCAGCCTGTTGCCGATGGCCTTTGGATAAATGGCTGGATAAGGTGGGTAATAACGCCGTACTCATGGCGATACCGAACAGGGCCAGCGGCAATTGCACGATGCGGTCAGAGTAATAGAGATAGGAGACTGCGCCGGTATCGAGCAATGTGGCCAGAATGGTGCCAATCAGAATATTGATTTGCACCGCCGCAATGGCCAGCACCGCCGGGCCGAACAGGGTGAATGTTTCGCGAATGGCGGCTTGGCGGAAATCGAAACTGATGCGCGGAATCCAGCCGATGCGTTTTAAGGCGGGGAATTGAATCGCCAGTTGTAAAAAACCGCCGAGTAATACGCCGATGGTCAGCGCGATGGCCGGATTATCAAACGATGGTGCCAGTGCTACGGCGGCGAAGATGATGGCAACATTGAGTAGTGCCGGGCTGGCGGCGGGAACGGCGAAATGTTTATAGGTGTTGAGCACAGCCCACGACAGCGCGGCCAGTGAAATCATAGCCAGATAAGGGAACATCCAGCGCGCCAGTTCCAGCGCCATGGCCCAGCGATCCGGTTCGTCGGCGAAGCCGGGGGCGAAGATGTATAGCAGCCACGGCATCAATACCATGCCGAGCACGGTGAATAGCGTTAATACAATCAGCAGCAGGGTGGCCAGTGCATTGAGGAATCGATGCGCCTCCGCCTCACCTTTTTCACGTTCATCGGACAATACCGGCACCAGCGCCACCGTCAGTGTGCCTTCGGCGAACATGCGGCGGAAGAAATTGGGCAGCTTAAAAGCGACAAAAAAGGCATCGGCCAGCATGCCGGCCCCGAGCACGCGGGCCAGCAGAATATCGCGAACAAAACCAAGAATACGCGATAGCATCGTCCAGCCACCCACCTTGGAGGCGGCGCGCAACAGACCGGAAACTTGTGGCTCCGGCGTTTGCGCGTTTGACTTGTCTTGTTCGGTGGTCATAATTCGCCGCCCTTTTCTTCTGACCGTAAAGGTCGGCTGCGAGCCTAGCGCCGCAGCGGCGTGAAACAAACAATGCACATGTTTTTTCCGCACGAAGATGGGACAAGTTTATTGGCCAGGCCAAAGGTGGTGATGTTTTAATATGCCAGGAATTAGAGTTAATCCTGAAGAGCCGTTTGAAATTGCGCTGAAGCGTTTTCGCAAGCAGGTCGAGAAAGGTGGTGTGATTTCCGAATGCCGCCGTCGCGAAGCTTATGAAAAGCCTTCGATTGCATCCAAACGCAAAGAAGCCGCTGCACGCAAACGTTTGATGAAACGCCTGCGCCGCGTACGCATGCGCGAGAATCGCGATTACTAAGTCGCTCGACGCGTAAACAACAAAAATGCCGGGCCTTTGTGCCCGGCATTTTTGTTGATAAAACCAATAAATTTACCCAAAGGCCACGAAAAAAACAAACGTCCATTTCGAACATTCATCATGCTTCTTTCTTGCAGTAACTGGTTTGATGAATTGCTTCGAGCTCTTCGTGGTGAATAGTTCATAATGCTCAAAGGGAGTAAGCCATGCTGAAACAGTTAACCGAAGATATGAAAGCTGCCATGAAGGCGAAGGATAAAGCGCGTCTGGGTTGTATTCGCCTGATGCGTGCTACTATCAAGGACAAAGAGATTGAGCTGGGCCATGCGTTGGATGAGGTGGAAGCGATTGCGGTGTTGTCGAAACTGGTGAAGCAACGTAACGATGCTGCATCGCAATATGCCGATGCCGGACGTGACGATTTGCAGCAGACCGAACTGGCCGAAATGGCTATTATCCAGACTTATCTGCCAGCACCTTTATCCGAGAACGAACTGGCCGCCATGGTAGACCAGGCTATCAGCGCCACCGGCGCATCCAGCATGCGCGATATGGGCAAGGTGATGGGCATGGTAAAAAGCAAGGCTGAGGGCCGTGCTGATATGGGAAAAATTTCCGGCCTCGTGAAAGCCAGACTGGGTTGAATATTCGTTACGTCTTGCATCTGCACTGCTTATGCACTACATAATCATATATGGCTCACTTTCCCCCCGCTTTTCTTGATGAGGTCGTAGCTCGCTCCGATATCGTTGAGATTATTGCTCGCCATGTCGAACTGAAAAAGTCCGGCTCTAACCTGATGGGGTTGTGCCCTTTCCATCATGAAAAATCCCCGTCATTCTCTGTGTCGCCGGATAAACAATTATACTACTGTTTCGGTTGCGGTCAGGGCGGCGGCGCATTCCAGTTTTTGATGGAGCATGATGGCTACTCCTTCCCTGAAGCGGTTGAATATCTGGCCGAAAAGGCGGGTCTGGAAGTGCCGCAGGATAGCGAGCGCTCCCCCGTTGATGAGGCGCGCCAGAAGCATGCTTATGACATGCTTGGTCGCGCATCCCATGCCATGAGCCGGGCGTTTGATGGCGAACACGGCGCTAAAGCGCGCGCTTACCTACAACAGCGTGGCATGCCTGCCGATATTATTCGTGATTACGGGCTGGGTTATACGCCAGCTGGCTACGGCTTTATGAATAAGGTATTCGGTACCGATGCACGTACCAATGCGCAGCTTGAAGCGGTTGGTTTGCTGTTCAAGGGTGATCATGGTTATGGCGACCGTTTCCGTGACCGGCTGATGTTCACCATTCGAGACCGGCGTGGCCGCGTGGTTGGCTTTGGTGGCCGTGTGCTGGGCGAGGGTGAGCCCAAATATCTTAATTCACCTGAAACCAGTTGGTTTCACAAATCCGATTTGCTGTACGGTTATTCCGAGCATCGCGATAATATTCGCAAAGCCAAACAACTGGTGGTTGTGGAAGGCTATATGGATGTATTGGGCATGGCCGCCCACAGCCTGAAAATCGGGCTGGCGCCGCTGGGTACCGCCATTGGCGAAGGTCAGATTCGTGAGATTTTCCGATTGTGTGATTCGCCGGTGTTTTCATTCGACGGCGATCGGGCTGGCCGACAAGCGGCATGGCGGGCGCTGGAACGCATGATGCCGTTGCTAAAATCCGAATTGACGCCTCGCTTTCTCTATCTGCCGGAGGGAGAAGACCCGGATTCGTTGCTCAAAACCGAAGGCACGGATGCGTTTCAACATCGACTTGATAAAGACAGCAAACCGGTGCTGGAAACGTGGTTGAAGGGCTTAAAGTTACTGGCCGGTCAGGGTGCTGATGGCCGCGCCCGCATGGCCAAAAAAGCCGATGCCATGCTGACCACCATGACCGATGCCTATCTCAGGCAAGCATGGCGTCAGGAAGTCGAACATGCTACCGGGATATCATTGCAACAGGCGCGGCGGCGTCCGCCGGCAAGAACAGGTGATCAGGCTCGTCAACTGCCTGAACTCAATGCCATTGAGGAGCGTTTTATGGCAGCGCTAATGCAGCAACCGGAACGATTTCCGGGGATGCCGGATTTTGCTTCTCGCTTCTTTATTGACAATGAAAACGTTTCGCCATTATACTCGCGCGCTTTTTCGATGAAAGCGGACGCCGAAGACGACAATACCGACATCGCGAGACAATTGGCCCAGGAATACCCTGACAGCCAAACCATGATTTCTCGCTGGGTGAATCAGGCAACCGTTCAGGATATTGAATTCAAGAGTTTGTTATTGGATATGGAAGCCAATGATATCCGTCGGCGTATCAAGCGCGGGCTGAGTCTGGCGGAAACCATACCGGCGCAAACACGTCTGCGTGAAATAAAAAAAGAGCAGCGCATATTTACTGAACAGTTGCACGAAACAGGAGCATAACCGTATGTCCGAAAACAGTCAGGAACAGATTTCCATTCGCGAACTCGGCACCTTAATGGCCAAAGGCAAGCAGGCCGGCTTTATCACCTATGATGAGCTGAATAAGCATTTACCCGGCGGGCTGGTTTCCGCCGATCGCGTCGAACAGCTTATCAATGTCTTCACCGAAATGGGTGTGGAGGTTGTTGATCCGGAACGTGCACCAACCGGCGCTTATGCTATGCGCAAGGATCGTTTGCGTAAGGAGGATTCCGCCCTGCGCGCCGATACTTCACAACTCGGTACGGTCGTTCGCATTGATGATCCGGTGCGTATGTATTTGCGCGAAATGGGTACGGTTGAGCTGCTCACCCGCGAAGGCGAGATTGAAATTGCCCGCCGTATTGAAGAGGGGCGCATGCAGGTGCATGAAGCCATTTGTTTGTGCCCGTCCACCTTCCGCGAAATCATGCTGCTGGGCGAGCGCATTATCGAAATCCGTGATGAAGCGCTGGAAAACGAAGAAGAACCAAACTTCCGCGATATTATCGATGTGGATGAAAAGGTCATCAACGCCGCTGCGATCAAGGAATACGAAAATCGCATGAGTCGCAGTGAAGACGGCGACGATGAACCCGACGAAGCCGAAACCAAACTGGATGGCGAGCAATTAACTGCCGCGATCAAGGCACGTACGGCGACGCCGGATGGCACACCAATGCTGGAAACAGTCATCACCAAGGAAGAGCAACTGGAAGAGGCGCTGAGTCATTTCGCCAATGCCAAAGCCTATCATGACAAATTTCTCGCCGTGAAGAAACAACTCGCCAAGCGTCCGAATGACATCAAACTACAGGCAAAAAATCGTGAGCATCTCGATGGCATGCTGATGGAACTGGTTAGCATTCCGTTTTCGCCGCGCCAGCTTGATCAGTTGGTGCAACGCTTCAAGAACGCCGTGGAGCGCGTGCGCCGATTTGAACGCACCATTCGCGACTATGCGCTCAAGGCGCGTATGCCGCGTAAGTTGTTTCTGGAAACATTCCCGCCCAACGAAACCAATGAGCGCTGGATCGATGATGCCATCAGACAAAACAGGGAAGCCGCCTGGGTAGAAAAAATTGAAGGTGTCACTGGCAAAATCAAGGAAAATCAGCGTCGCTTAAAACGTGTTGAGCAGGAAACTGAAATGGACGTTGTCGAGCTAAAGGAAGTGGCTCGAAAACTGACCATGGGCGAAGCCAAAATGCGTCAGGCCAAGCGTGAAATGATTGAAGCCAACCTGCGTCTGGTTATTTCCATTGCCAAGAAATACACCAATCGCGGCCTCGGATTCCTCGATCTGATTCAGGAAGGCAATATCGGCCTGATGAAGGCAGTGGAAAAATTTGAGTGGCGGCGCGGTTATAAATTTTCCACCTACGCAACATGGTGGATTCGTCAGGCTATCACGCGCTCGATTGCCGATCAGGCACGCACTATTCGTATTCCGGTACACATGATTGAAACGATCAATAAAATGATGCGCGTGTCTCGTCAGATTGCACAGAAAATCGGCCGCGAACCAACCCCTGAAGAACTGGCTGAATACCTTGAACTGCCAGTTGAAAAGGTTGAGCAGATTCTTGAGGTAGCCAAGGAGCCGGTATCGCTCGAAACCCCGATTGGCGATGATGAAGATTCCCAACTGGGTGACTTCGTAGAAGATGATAAGGCTGAAAACCCACTGGATGCAACCGTTGGTGCAGCTTTGGCTGAAGCAACGCTGGAAGTATTGGAGAACCTGACTGATCGCGAACAGAAAGTATTAAGAATGCGTTTTGGCATCGGCATGAATACCGACCATACGCTTGAAGAGGTTGGCAAACAGTTTGGCGTGACGCGTGAGCGTATTCGTCAGATTGAAGCCAAGGCATTGCGTAAACTGCGTCACCCCTCACGTGCGCAGAAGCTGAAAACCTTCGCCGATTCACCCGATAAAGCCGTACAGGTGGAGGGGACTGCTCGCTAATCACGTTCAGAACCAAGAAAAAAGGGGCTTATTCGCAGAATAGGCCCCTTTTTTTGTGTTGATGCCGTGGTATTCCCGGCAAACTTAAGCTGGCGGAATATGTATGCGCTCAATCGCAGTGGTCATGCCCGTAGATGGATCGACGCTAATCAGCGTTGCAAAAATCGAGGCGCCGCGTTCCACCGCCTCAAAGCGTTGTGGCAGGCGCTGCACCATGCGTCGGAGCGCGCCCTCCACCTTCATGCCGATAATAGAGTGATAGGAACCGGTCATGCCGATATCGGACTGATAGGCCGTACCCGAAACGTGGATGATTTCATCGCAGGTCGGCACATGCGTGTGCGTACCATAGACAAACGAGGCGCGGCCATCCAGATACCAGCCCATCCCCATCTTTTCACTGGTCGCTTCAGCGTGCATATCGACCAGAATCGCATTGACGTCATCCGGAATCTCATCCATGGCCCGCTCGACGGCTGCAAACGGGCAATCCCATGAACCCATAAATACCTGCCCGATCAGATTGATGACGGCAATTTTATAGCCAGCCGCAGTCTCCTGAACCGTCCAGCCGCGACCAGGCGCGAATGCAGAGAAATTCATCGGGCGCACATAGCGGTCATCATCTTCAATATGCTCAAGAAAATCACGCTGATCCCAGCAGTGATTGCCATTGGTCAGCACATCAACGCCGATGGCGAACATTTCATCAGCGACTTTTTCAGTAATACCGAAGCCGTGCGCCAGATTTTCACCATTGGCTACGACAAAATCGACTTGGTGAATATCAATCAAGGTCGGCAAATGCTCTTGCAGTGCACGCCTTCCCGCTCGCCCCAGAATATCTCCGATAATTAGAATTTTCATGCTTTCGGGCATTCAATGACCTCTTTTTCAGTGATGATGCAATCCAGCGGCACATCATGCCCTTCCGCAGGTATCTGCGCGACCTCCTGTCCCGAAAAAGCCAACCCGATCACCTGATCCAGTGCATGGCGATGGGTGGACAGCCAGAAGTCAAAGCAACCTTTACCCATACCCAGACGATTTCCATGGCGATCAAATGCGGTAAGCGGACACACTAATGTCGTGCTCGCCTCATCCTGCCACGCTTTGTCGGAGGATGGCTCCAACACGCCGAACAGTCCTTTATGCCACAGGGTGTCAGGCGTGATCAACAACCATTCCATATGTTGATGATGATGTGTGACCGGTGCGTAAAGATGGCGGTGCGATTGTTGAAGCAGGCAATCAGTAGCCACCTCGGATGCCATGGCGCGATAAAGCAGTAGCGATGTTGAGGGCGCAGGCCTGCTAGCGAGGTATGCGTTTAATTTGGCGATAATTTGCGTGGAGAACAATTGGCGATCGCTGGCAGAGAGTTGTTTCCGATAGGCAAGCGCCGCAGATCTCAGGCTTGCTTTAGTATCTTCAGAATAATTCATAGATTGAATTCATACGCCTGCAATCGCAAGCTGATTTAACCACCTGATTGATTTAACCGCCGGGTTGCTCTGGGGGTGATCAAGACGCGGCATGGCCGTAAAAAAGGGCGCCCCCGCGCTGGCGTAATGGCAAATAGTTGTCGAACCCTCTAACAAGAGGTGGGCGCCGCACCTCGGCCTCAGGTATCCCGAAAGGGGGACGCGCATGGCCAAAGTAGGTAAGCTCCCATTCGACAAGTATCGGCTCAGGCAACATGCTGCCATTCGATCAACGCAGGGGCGCTTTCGCTAAACCTTCTGCCTGTAATACTACACTGTCCAGTTTAGATATCAACCCTTCCAGGCCATCAATGTTGCCTGTACCGTTTTTTAATAACTCGCCAGCCAGATTCAAGGACACCAGCGTCAGCAACCTGTCGGAAGCGACAGATGCACCCATGCCGCGCAGTTCATCAATATGCTCCTGTACCAGGCTAGCCGCGGCCATGACCTGTCCGGGATCTTCATCGGTCAGAATCGAAAAATTACGTCCCATGAGTGTGATCTCGACTGCACTGCTCATGAAACTTCTTCCTGACGAACCATCAATTCATCCAGTTTTTCAATGGCGTGTTCAACTCTGGCTTTCGCCTCCATGCGGCCGTTTTGCAGGCTTTCCAACTCGCTTTCCAGTTGCTGCACCTGATCGCGACGTTTGCGTAGCTCATTTTCGGCAATGCGCACCACTTCACGCATGCGATGATTATCGGCAATCGTTTTTTCCATATTGCGACGAATGGCGTCCAGATGTTCGGTTAATGCCTGGATTCGTTCTTCCAATGTCTGCTGAGCCTGCTGTGGGTTATTCTGCATGGATGACATTGAATCACTTTCAACAACTTTGTTCAAGCGCTAAAAGAAACAGCGGCGAAATCGACATCAATGAAATTTATCGGGCTTGCAAGTTATTCTCTTGTTTGTGTATGATGGGTCGTTATAAAACGATGGGAGGTTTCCATGGCGATCGATTATTCATGGCTTGAAGAGAATGTTGTGAAGCGGCAACTGGCAGAGGGGGAAAAGGAGAAGCTTGGTGGGCTTCTGCTTGAAAAAAGTGTTGCTAAAAATGACCATATTCTGACTCAGGGGCAGGCTGGTGGCGTGCTGTATATCCTGCGCTCGGGGCGAGCGAACATTAACGTTGATGCCAATGGACAGAATATGCATATAGCTGCTGCCAATGAAGGGGCGTTGTTTGGCGAAATTACATTTCTGACCGGTGATGCGGCGACTGCAAATGTGATCGCAGCGGAAGATTGTACTGTATATAAACTCACCCGGGAGGATTGCTCGGAATTGATGCAGACCGCGCCCGAACTGGTCTATGTATTCATGGCCGCGATGCTTGTGAATGCAGCAAAAGTGATTCGTTCAAGGGATGCAGATCACGCAAGTATGCTCCAATATATGGGCACATCGCATAAGTAGTATTCCTGATCCCCTTGGCTTGTGCGTAGGGGACAGTTTGAAGATACCTGTGACATTGTCGCAGGTATTTTTTTATCCGGTATTGGCAACCTTATTGCTTCGTTAATCATTGCAGGGCGATTTTGCTAAAGTATGGATGTCATTCTGCGATAGTTATCATATCAGGTGAAATGACTCTATCTCATTGGCCCGAGTGAATATGCCTCCTTCCCCTTCCCCTTCCTGATGCATATTCCTCGGGCCTCAGTGTTTCCATATTTCGAACATCATCATAGTTACGCTTAAGCATCGCCAGTCGCCATGCTACATTGCGGGCATGGCAAAACAGTCGTCGAACAGCGCTCTCAAATCATCGCATACACCCATGATGCAGCAATATCTGAAGATAAAGTCCGAATATGCGGACTGCCTGCTGTTTTATCGCATGGGTGATTTTTACGAGATGTTTTTCGAAGATGCTGTTGAAGCGTCAAAAATTCTCGATATCACCCTGACCAAGCGTGGAAAATCTGGCGGTGATGATATTCCCATGGCCGGCGTACCCTGGCATCAGGCCGAAACCTATCTGTCCAAGCTGGTTGCTGCTGGCAGACGGGTAGCGGTTTGCGATCAGATGGAAGCGCCCGACGGCTCAAAGGGGCCGGTGCGCCGCGAGGTGGTTCGGGTGGTCACTGCCGGCACGATTACCGAAGCGGAGCTGCTCGATCAGGCTCGTTCGGCAGCACTGGTGGCCTGTTACAGAACAGGCGAAAAATGGGGGCTGGCTGCCGTTGATTTATCCTGCGGGCACTGGCATTTACTGGAAGGGAACGGCGAAGTGCGGTTGCAGGAACAGCTGGCGATACTGTCACCGGCGGAGTTGTTATTAGCCAGCGGTGATGAGGCGCTAATCGATGCGCCTGTGACCCGATGCGGGGACTGGAGCTTTTCCGCTGCTGTGGCTCGCGAGCAATTGGAGCAACAATTCGGCGTGTCCGACTGGCAAGCGCTGAACCTGGATGGTCATCAGGAGGCGGCGGCGGCAGCCGGGGCAGTGCTGGTTTATCTGGGACAGACCCAGAAGTGTGCGCTGGCGCATTTGTCGTTACCTGTATTTATCGAACAGGCAGAAGGCATGCGTATTGATCAGCGCAGCCGCCGGAATCTGGAGTTATACGCCTCGCTGGCAGGTGATCCGAAAGCAGGCATGATTGCAGTGCTGGGTGAAACCTGCACGCCGATGGGCGCGCGCAAGCTCAGAGCATGGATTGATCGCCCTTTGACCGATCTGGATCAGTTACGGGAAAGGCAGAATGCAGTGCAGAGTCTGTGCGATGATACGGATACACTGAGTGGGCTGCGCGCCGAACTCTCCGGCGTACGTGATATGGAGCGTATGCTTACCCGCATTGTGCTCGGGCGTGCCGCGCCGCGCGATTTTCGCGGCTTGGCCGAAGCGCTGCTGGCCTTGCCTGCTCTGTGTGAACTGTTGGGTGATCGTTCAGGCCTGTATGCCGGGATAAGCGCCGCAATTCAGGGGCTGGATACGCTGGCCGGGGAGTTGGAGCGCGCCATTGTAGAGATGCCACCGCAGACGTTTCGTGATGGTGGCGTCATTGCTGCTGGTTATGATGCTGAACTGGATCGCTTGCGCGGGCTTGCCAAAGATGCCGGTGACTGGTTGCGCGATTACGAGGCGCGCGAACGCGAACGTACCGGACTGGCCAATCTACGCGTGAAATATAATAAAGTGTTCGGCTATTTTATCGAAATTTCCAAAGCACAGGCCAAAGATGCACCGGTAGATTATGTGCGCAAACAGACGCTGGTGAATGCCGAGCGTTTTATCACCGATGAATTGCACAGCTTTGAGTCGGAGATCCTTGGGGCGCGTGATGCCGCCATGGCGCGCGAAGATGCGTTAATGGAAATGCTGCGCCAACAGGTGGCGACGCAGGCTGCACCTATCCAACAAGCAGCGCAGGCTGTAGCGGTTCTGGATGTGATCACCTGTTTTGCTTATCTGGCGCAAATGCATCGCTATAAACGCCCCGAGGTACATGGTGGTCGCGCCATGACAATCGTTGGCGGTCGCCATCCGGTGGTGGAGCGGCATTTGCCTGACGATGCGACATTTGTCGCCAATGATACCCATATGGATATGAAATCGCGCCGCTTTATGTTGTTGACCGGTCCCAATATGGGCGGCAAATCAACCTACATGAGGCAAGTAGCGTGGATTGTCTGGTTGGCCCATACCGGTTGCTTTGTGCCGGCGGAGCAGGCGCGCATTCCGCTGACCAAACGATTATTCACCCGCGTTGGCGCTGGCGATGAACTGGCCAGCGGTCGCTCCACATTCATGGTGGAAATGATGGAAACGGCGACCATTCTCAATCAGATGGAGCCACGCTCGCTGGTCATTATTGATGAAATCGGACGTGGTACCAGCACATGGGACGGCCTTGCCATTGCGTGGTCGGTAGCAGAATGTCTGATTGGAGCCAAAGATGTGCTTACCCTGTTCGCCACCCATTATCACGAATTGACTGAGTTGCCGGATGAATATGACAGCGCATTTAATGCGTCCGTCACGGTGCGCGAATGGAATGGCTCGGTGATTTTTATGCACCAGGTTATCGAGGATGCAGCGGATCAGTCTTACGGCATTGCCGTGGCGCAATTGGCCGGGCTGCCGAGAAGCGTGGTCAAACGGGCGCGCGAACATTTGTTCCGGCTCGAACATGGTTCTGAACTGGCGGCGGAAACGGGTAAAGTGCAACTGGGCCTGTTTGCTGTGGCGGAAAAGCGCCAGCAACAGGAAGAACTGGAGCGCTTAAGGCAACTGCATGATAAACTGGCGGAGGCGGATGTGGACGCGATGCGACCGCTGGATGCACTGACATTTCTTGATAGACTAAAAAATGAGGTAGATGAGTAATGAGAAAAAATACGAAAAAAACCGGCTTGTTGATTTGCGCTGCGACAGCCATGCTGGCCAGTTGCACATGGGTGAAGCCAACCGATGAAGCCTTGAATGTCCGAGTCGCCTACCTCAGCCAGGTTGATGCCTGCAATAAACTGGGCAGGGCGACTGTATCGGTGCTGGACAAGGTCATGTTTGTTTCACGCAATGAGGAAGATATGGCCGATGAACTGGAAACGCTGGGGCGCAATGCAGCTGCTGAAATGAAAGGGGATACGATTGTCGCGATGAGCAAAATCGTTGATGGAGAACAGGTGTTTAATGTTTATCGTTGTAAATAACGATGGCTGATAAAGAAAAGCTGATACAACTATTCCTGGCCGTTTCCAAAGCCTTTGATGCGGGCAGGAATGGCACTCAGCTCTCCGCCTTGATGTGTCGAAACGTCGATGCCTTTTTGATTGGCTTATGGAAAGAAAAAGCGCCAATAGCGGCTGAGTGCGTGGATTTGGTGGCCGTAGGTGGTTATGGACGCGGCGAGTTGGCGCCGCATTCGGATTGGGATTTGTGGTTTCTGGTGCCGGAATCGTGTCCGCCCGAGGCCGAAGAAGACATGCAGGCATTCCTGCTTTCGTTGTGGGATATGAATGCGAAAATCGGCCATGCCGTACGCACGGTTAAAGAAACATTGATCCACATTCAAGAAGACTGGTCTTCGGCGACAGCGGCAATGGAGTCACGCTTGCTGGTGGGTAATGGCGAAGCTTACGAACAGTTGCAGTCCAGACTACATAAGTTTTTCAAGAAGAACCGCAAAGGGTTTGTCGAAGCCAAGCTGGCTGAATTGGCAAGCCGCTACGAACGCACCGGCGGCACAGCCTTTCTGATGGAGCCTGACATTAAGGAAAGCAAAGGCGGCTTGCGTGATGTACAGACGGTCTTCTGGTTGGCCAAAGCATGGTATGATAGCGATGATGTTGACGGATTGGTTGAAAAAGGTGCTATTTCGGCCAGAGAACGAGACCACCTGCTTGGCGCTCAGGATTTTCTCTGGCGATGCCGGGCAGGACTGCATCTGGAAGTGAAACGCGCCTCTGATCGATTGGGCTTTGAGCAGCAGGCCGTACTGGCGGAACGCATGCATTATCAGGTGATTGAGCATCGACCTGCAGTCGATGCATTCATGAAAGAATACTTTCGCCATGTCGGCAGAATTTCGCGTATTACGGGTTTAATGCGCATGCACTTTAATGAACAACTGCATCCGCAGCGCTTTTCGCGTAAACGCAAGATTGGTGACGGCTTCACCCTCGAAGGCCAATTGGTTGGCATCTGCCACGCCGACGTGTTCAAGGAAGAGCCCATAAGGTTGCTGCGCATCTTTCATGCTTCACAGCAGGATCGTCGCCGACTTTCCAGTCAGGCCTTGCGCCAGATTCGAGCCGATGTATTGCTGATTGATGATAATTTCCGCAACAATCCCGAAGCACACACGGTTTTTCTGCTCATTTTGCGCAGCAATCGAAATGTACACTGGGCTTTGCGCGGCATGAATATTACCGGCGTACTGGGTCGTTTTATTCCTGAATTTCGTGATGTGGTTGGGTTGGGACAGTTCAACCGGTATCATGCCTATACCGTCGATGAGCATACCCTGCGAGCCGTTGGCGAAGCGCGTAATTTCTGGCACCGGGATCGCGAAATGCGGCTACCGCTGGCGCATGAAGTGTGCCTTAAGATCAAACGGCCCGAATTGCTTTATCTGGCTCTTATTTTTCATGATATTGCCAAAGGTATGGATGGCGATCATTCGGAAAACGGCGCAGTCATTGCGCGCAATTTTTGTCATCGCATCGGCCTTAATCGCGATGCAACCGATTTGATCGAATGGCTGGTGCGCGAGCACTTGGTGATGGCGGTTAAAAGCCAGCGTTTTGACTTATCCGATCCGGAAGTCATCAGCGCGTTTGCATTACGCGTAGGCGACCTTGAGCGGTTAAAATACCTGCTGTTGCTGACTGTGGCGGATATTGCGGCGGTTGGCCCAAATGTATGGAATGACTGGAAGGGCACATTGCTGCGCGAGATTTTCCATGCTACCGCCCAGTGCCTGCTGGGTGAACAGGCAGGCGGTGAGGCGGCAGAACAGCGATATCGTACGCGGCTGGAAACCGTGCTGGAAAAAGCCGAAGGCGATTACCCTACATTGCAAGCGACGCTGAAGCTGTTACCCAGGCAATGCGTGATGCATTTTGCGCCGAGGCAATTACGCCGGATTACGCAGTTATTGATGAATAATCCTGATGATGCCGTGATGTTGTGGGTGGATCCGGAGCGGGCTGAAACGCTGGCATGCGTGATTGCGCGCGGGCGCCCCGGCCTGTTTGCAGCTTTGGCGGCCACATTGACTTCTGGCAATGCCAGTATTGTGGCGGCGCAGGCATATCAATTGGTAGATAAGCGTATATTGGACGTATTTCACTTACAGGGTGTCGATGGCGCACCATTTGATATCGACTCTGATCTTGAGCGGATGGAATCACGCATCTGCCATATTTTGAAACAGGATGAGATTGAAACGATATCTGTGGAGAAAGCATTCAAGGTGAATGTGCTGATGCAGCGCGTCCCTGTACGCGTACGCGAATTGCCCAAAGCATCATTTCGGGAGACTGCCATCGAAGTGTCAGCGGCAAATCAGCCAAGGTTGTTGGCCAGGCTGGCCGATGTGATCAGCACAGAAGGCTATATGTTGCACGGCGCATCGGTATCGACATTTGGCGAGCGGGCTGTGGATGTATTTTTTATTGAAGGTAAGCAATCCGGACAGCTTTCGACGGAACAGGTAATCGCGTTATGTGAAATGCTGAAGGATGTAGCAACTCTGCCGGAGCAGTAAGACAAGAGAGGTTTCCATGAATTTACTGGAGCGCATTTTTGAGGCCCGCAAACAGAAGAAGGAAGGTTTCGTGCTGGCCCTGGGTGGTGGCGGCGGTCGCGGATTATCGCATTTGGGCGTGCTGGATGTGCTGGAAGAGCATCATCTGAAACCCGATGCCATTGTCGGCAGTAGTATTGGCGCATTGTTCGGAGCCATGTATGCCATGAACCCGAATGCCAAAGCAGTCATTGAGCATGCTTGCAGCATTCTGAAATCGGAAGAGTTTTCCAAACTGGATCTGCCCGCGCTGGAAGGTGACAATGGAGAGGATCAGAGTTGGTTGTCCAGGCTGAGTGCGGCGGCCAAACAAACGCTGCTCTATACCAAAGCAGCGACTGAACGCTCTCTGGCCGATACCGATGCGCTGGTGGATATTGCTTTTACTTTTTGCGGCGGCGAATCATTTCATGATACCAAAATCCCCTTGTATGTGACGGGGGTGGAGTTTCCGGGTGGCGATTGCTATTTGTTTTCAGTCGATTCAAATGTAAAATTACCCTGTGCTGTGGCTGCAAGCATGGCGATTCCCGGCGTGTTCGAGCCACTCGTTATCGACGGTCAAAAGTATGTGGATGGCGGCGTGGCATCCGATTTGCCGGCCAAAGAAGCCCAAATGGTCGCCAATGCAGATCAATTGGTGCTGGCTGTCAATGTAGGAGCCAGGCCGCGTGAAGATGCGGAACCGGTTAATGTGTACGGCATGCGGGACTGGGCGGCGCAAATTCAGGCGCTGTATTTGCGCAAATATAACAAGACGTTTTCCGATGTGCTGATCGAACCACTGGTTGGTTTTACGCAGTGGCAGGATTTTTCCAATGTGGAGCAGGAAATTGAAAAGGGCAGGCAGGCCGCGCTGGAAAAAATGCCGGAGTTGATTGAAAAACTGAATCGCTGAATAAACTCAAAAGCAGTTTTGTACGCCAAGGAAAGTAAGGGGAGAAAACCATGGAGCGAATGGATCGCGCCGTTATTTTAGCGGCTGGTATGGGGACAAGGTTGAAATGGATGACCAATCATCGGCCCAAGGCATTGGTGCGGGTGGCGGGCAAACCGGCCATTGCGCATGTGATTCGGCGGCTGGTTGGGCAGGGTATTCGTGAAATTGCTGTCAATGCGTTTCATCATGCCGATCAACTGGCTGATTATCTGGGCGACGGGGCGAAATTTGGCTGTCATATTTGCATCAGCCATGAAGATGCATTACTGGACTCCGGCGGCGGTGTAAAAAAGGCATTGTCCTTATTGCCGGGTGCGGGGCCTGTCGCTGTCTACAATTGTGATGTACTGGCCGACATTGATGTGTCCCGACTGGCGCAGATGACGCCTGCCGGCGGTTGCAGCATCGCACTGGTGGATAACCCCAAACATCATCTTCAGGGCGATTTCATTTTACATGGTGCTGATGTATCCATGAGCGGCTATGACCGATTCACCTTTGCCGGCGTTTCTATCTGGGACAGCACCGTGTTTGAGCAATATGAAACGGATGAGGTCTTCTCACTGGCGCGCAGCATTCGCGAAGCGATTGCCAAAGGCGCATGCAAGGGACTGGCGCATCACGGCTACTGGTTCGATATTGGCAGGCCGGGTAATTTGATGCGCGCCAACCGGATGTCAGGTATTCGATAATGCGAATCTGGATTGATGCCGATGCCTGTCCGAAGGTGATTAAAGATATGTTGTTTCGCGCAGCGGAACGTGTCCAGGTTGGCTTGACGCTGGTTGCCAACACAAAAATCCAGCATCCCAAATCCTCATATATTGATGCAGTGGTTGTGGCTGCCGGCGCTGATGTGGCCGATGCCTACATCATCGAGCATGCCAAGCCGGGCGATTTGGCCATTACTGCCGATATTCCACTGGCTGCGGGAATGATTGAGAAGGGCGGTTTTGCATTGAATCCGAGAGGCGAGATGTATACCTCGGACAATATTCGAGGGGCGCTGAGTGTACGCAACTTTATGGATAATCTGCGCGGTGAAGGCGTGGTGACGGGCGGCCCCGCCGCATTCAGTCACACTGATCGTCAACGCTTTGCCAACCAGCTGGACAGTTTTCTGGCCAGACATGTGAAGGCCGCCTCATGATCTTGCACCCCCAACTGGAGCAGGACTGCTTTATCGTCGGGCAATTCCCGCTGTCGGCGCTGCTGCTGCTCAATGATAGCCAATACCCGTGGTTTATTCTGGTGCCACAGCGCGAAGACGTGAGCGAAATTCATCAGTTATCCGCATCCGACCAGCAACAACTGATGCGGGAGTCTTCCCTGCTAGCGGCCTGTATCGAAAAAGAATTTAAGGCCGATAAAATCAATATCGCTGCGCTCGGCAATATGGTGCCGCAGTTACATATCCACCATATTGTGCGCTACAAAAATGACCCTGCCTGGCCGGCGCCTGTATGGGGCAAAGCGACAGCCGTCCCTTATAGTGGACACCTTGCAGCATCATTATGCACTAACATGTACAGGCTGCTTGCCGATAGCGGCATATTTCAACCGGACAAATGACCCACCCCACCTTCTCTTTCACATAATTTTTCAATGGCCTTGATCGCTCAAGTGCACGACTGAAAGGCCGATACACACGGTTCAAATGGCATGAACCTTGCGGGTGAGATGCCTCTATCCGTGAGTTGCTGTTTCAATACGCCCCATGGATGGCGGGGAGTGAATGTGAAGAAAATAGATTTGACGGCAGAGAATGTGTTTGAGGCGGCACTATGGCAGTTTCGATGGGCTGTGGTGATTGGCGTTGTCGCCAGCGCATTGACTGCATTGGTGATGTTTTATGTCGCAGCTGTGGACACCTTTTATGTGGTCAAGGATTACATCGGTTATATCGATATCACTGATTCGGAACTGCGAAATAATTTCAGGGCCGATGCGATCAGTCATGTCGTCGAAATTATTGACGGGTTTCTGCTGGCCATTGTATTGCTGATCTTTGCTTACGGTATTTATGAGCTTTATATCTCACGCATCGAGGTAGCCAAAGGCAGCGAAGCCGAGGCGCATTTTCTCAGAATCGAAAGTCTGGATTCGCTCAAGTCTCGCGTCGGAAAAGTGATTCTGATGATACTTATCGTGAAGTTTTTTGAAGTGTCGCTTGCGATGGATTATGCATCGGTTAAGGAGATCATGATTTTTGCAGTGGCCATTGCGCTGATTTCTGTGTCGTTCTTTCTGGCTGAAACCGCTGCCAGAAAGGGAAAAACGTTACATACCAGACGAGAGGATTTTGAGCAGATGCGACATCAATCGCAGTCAGACTGCGCGGCTGAGTAGGTAGTCATGAAAGAATTTATACTTACCATGGAACATATTTTTGAAACCACGCTATGGCAGGCGCGCTGGGCTGTGTTGCCAGCGGTATTTTGTAGCGGTATCGCATCGATGATGATCTTTTATATTACCGCGCTGGATGCGTATCATGTAATGGCCATGTTGACGAACTATGCCTTTATCGATGATGCAACAGCGCGAGAAGCGCTGCGCGCCGATGCTGTTGGTCATATTGTTCAAGTGGTGGACGGCTTCCTGCTGGCCATTGTATTGATGATTTTCACCTTTGGTATTTACGAACTGTATGTCAGCAAGATTGATGTCGCCTATGGAGCTGAGTCTGCGCAACACATGCTTTCCATCACCAGTCTGGACGATTTAAAAAGCCGTTTAGGCAAAGTGATTTTAATGGTCATGATTGTGAAATTTTTTGAACTGGCGATTGCTATGGAGTATTCGGATGTATGGGATTTGATTTATTTTGCCGTGGGCATCCTGCTCATTTCACTTTCCCTTTTTGTCACCGAAGCCATGCTTAAATCCGGCGGGTCGGTCAAGCCATGGGATGGCGTGGATCGTCGAACGGAATGACTGACTTCAGTTCTGTTGAACCATGACCGGAATATCGATTTTACGGCTGTTCAAGATGCTGATTTTGCGAGCCACTTCTCCGGCCAGCGCCTGATAAACCTGAGCTTGTTCAGAATCGGGTGCAGCAGCCACAATCGGTGTACCCTCATCCGCTTTTTCACGAATCGCGATATCCAGCGGAATATGCGCCAATACCTTGGTGTTGTACTCGCCGCTTAATCGTTCAGCGCCGCCCTCGGCAAAAATCGGACTGGATTCACCGCAATGCGGGCAGATGAACTGGCTCATATTTTCGGCAATGCCGATTGTGGGTACGTTCGCTTTTTTGAACATCTCGATGCCTTTGCGGCAATCCAGCAGCGCAATATCCTGCGGCGTGGTCACCAGCACAGCGCCGGTCACCGGCACTTTCTGGGTCAACGTCAGTTGCACATCGCCCGTGCCCGGTGGCATATCGACAAATAAATAATCCAGTTCGCCCCACACCACATCGGTCAATAATTGCGATAGCGCACCGGATACCATGGGCCCACGCCATATCATGGCCTGATTTTCCTCGACCAGATAACCGATGGAAATCGTTTTGACGCCGTAGTTTTCCAGCGGATAAAAGGTTTTATTATCATAATCAATTTCCGGTTTATAGCCCGCAAGCCCCATCATGCGCGGAACCGAAGGGCCGTAAATATCGGCATCAAGCAGGCCGACGCGCGCGCCGGTCTGAGCCATGGCCACGGCCAGATTCACCGCCGTAGTAGATTTTCCGACGCCGCCCTTGCCCGATGCCACGGCGATAATATTGGCCACGCCGGGAATGGCTTGCTTGCTTTGGGACGGGGTCACTTTGGAGCTCATGGTGATATCGACTTCAGTTACTCCGTGTAATGCCGAAACAAGTTCATCGGCCTGCCGGCGGAATTCCTCTTTGACCGGGCAGGCCGGCGTGGTTAATTCAATCGTGAAGGCGACCTTGCCGCCTTCAATGCTGAGGTTTTTTACAAAACCGAGCGATACGATATCTTTGTTGAAATCGGGATCGATAATGGTGGACAGCGCTTTGAGAATATCAGCTTCAGCAATGGGCACGGGGAACCTCCGGGAGATCCGGCATCGTGCTAATCCCTAGTAAAAGTGTCAAGTTTTGCGCTTTGAATGTCAGCCGCTGAGCGTGCTGTTATGTCGATTTAAGCACTTGTTGAATGGCTTTGCATAGTTTACCGACAGAGAACGGCTTATGCAGAACAACTTCGTAACTGCTATCCAGACCACGGCTTCTGGCGGCGTGTTTGTCATAGCCGGTGGCAAAAATGATTTTGATATCCGGATTCATTGTGCGCAGTTGCCTTGCCACTTCAACGCCGTTCATCTCCGGCATCAATACATCCAGCATCACCAGGTCAATTTCCTCGCTGTGACGTTGATACAGACTCAGCGCCTGCTCCCCGTCAGTGGCAATGATGACCTGATAACCACAGTTTTTCAGCAACTCCGCGCAGGCTTCGCGCACCAGCAATTCATCATCGGCAAACAGAATGGTTTCGCCATGCACTTCCATGCAGGATTGGCTATCAACTTTTGCCTCCAATGGCGGTCTTTCGGGCAAGGGCAGGAAAATATGAATACTGGCCCCTTCACCCGGCGCACTTTCCATTTCAATGACGCCGTGATGCGTTTTAACACAGCCATAAATCATCGATAAGCCCAGCCCCGTTCCCTGCCCCACTTCCTTGGTGGAATAAAAAGGTTCAAATAGATGTTGCTGCACATCGGCAGACATGCCGCAACCATTATCCGATACGCTCAGACAGGCATAGGCGCTGGCTTTCGCACTGGCATGTTTGTCCAGCCATGCTTCATCGGCCTGCATCCGTGCCAGCGTAATGTGGATGCGCGGTTTCTCACATCCGGCTACCGCATCGCGGGCATTGCTCAGTAGATGGATCAGCATTTGCTGCAATTGGGAAATATCCGCCTCGATAACCAGTTCGTTTTCACAGACCTCTGTTTGCACAGTAATCGACGTCGGCATACTGGCCTGCTGTAGGCTCACATTTTCACTGACCAGTCGATTCAGCGATACCTGTTCAAATTGCACGATGCCCTTGCGTGCAAAAGTCAGCAATTGCTGAATCATTGCGCCGGCGCGAAAGACCAGTGCATCGACATTGGCCAGATTCTTCGCGATCTGAGGGTTATCGAGGGAAAGCATTTTTGCCAGATAGAGATTACCGGTCATGCCGGCCAGCATATTATTGAATTCATGTGCAATGCCACCAACCAGTGTTCCGACAGCTTCCATTTTCTGGCCTTGCCGTAGCTGTTCTTCGATATGCTTTTCGCGACTGATATCATGAAAAACGCCGATAAACCGTTCAATATCACCACCATCATTACGCACCGGAGATACGGCCAGCATGATTGGAATAGAATCGCCGTTTTTATGACGCCCTTGCATTTCGCCATGCCACTGCTGTTTGTCCTGCATGGCTTGCCACAGGCTTTTGTACGGCTCCTGCCGTCGTACATCTGCACGGAAGCAGGAAAGCGCTTCGCCCACGAGTTCATCTCTGCAAAAGCCGGTAAGCCTGCAGGCGGCGTCATTGCAATATTCTACCACGCCGTTGTGATCGACAATGCATATCGCATCGCTGGTTTGCTCCATGGCTTGATGGAGTTGGCTCAGATTACGATGGGATGCCTCGAGTTGTCGCCGCCATTGCCGCAACAACGCCAATAAAAAAATGCAATACAGCAATAACAGCAACCCGACGAGCATGGCGCTGCTACGAAAGTGCTCATCGGTCTGAATCTGATGGCCATAATATTGTTCCAGCTGAACCTCCATGATTTGCGCGCTTTGCTGTACGCCGCCATGGATAAAATCATCTACGGCCTGATCGATGAGCGCAGCCTGAGTGACGATCATCTCCACCTGTTGCTGTAGCGATGAGAAGAAGGAAAGCTGCAATGGGGCAATGACCTCGTTAATATCGTAGTAAATATGGTCAACCAGATCGGCATCGGGCCTGGCGATGTAGAGCAGAATATCACGATGCAGATCAGCCAGCGCGCTGTGTTGCTGCTGATGCTCATGATCATCCCTGTTCGAGCGGGCATAGATCGCATTGACCGCATTGAGCAGCGCCCTGTTTTGAGCGATAAAAATAGCCAGAGGCTCTTTCTGATTGGTGATGGATGCGCCCAGTACCTGCAGCGGGGCAGCCAGTGCACTGGCCTTGGGTGTTTGCTCTGAAATGATCCGCCACAACTGATTGAGCCTGAGTGAGCCCGCTTTCAGGCTGTCATAAGAGGTGAGGGCGCCGGTGCGCAGCTTGATCATATCGCGTTCCATAGCAGCGTTCACGCCGGAAGTCTCATCAAGCAACGCATGCAGCTGGTAGAAGCGGCTGATATCTACCGAGGCCGATTGCGTATACAGCCAGCCCAGCAAGGTAGACAATATGGCCAGCAGGGCTATATGATACCTAAGCATTTTCACCTCCATGGCTCAATGCATCGGGCTATGTTACGTCTGAGCAGGTTCTGATTCAAGATGGTTGCAGGGAAGGACATGCTTCGATGCTATTGCAGGCAATGTGTCCGATGTCACAGAAATGCCATGAACGGGTGCCAGGATCGGCTTCACTGTCAGCAGCAGTAACAAGTATTTTCAAATAAAAAAGGCGGAGCGTGCAAACTCCGCCTTTTTTATTGACCCGGTTTGTATAAGTCGCTGAGATAGCAGCCATGTGTGAAATCGGAATATTGAATTGAATATCCTCATCATCGGCAGCGTATGGCCGGAACCCGCATCGTCCGGCGCAGGCTTGCGCATGATGGAGATGATCCGCCTGTTTCAGCAGCAACAATGGTCTGTCGTATTCGCCAGCACCGCTGCGCCGAGCAAACACATGTCCGATCTGGATGCCTTATCCGTGCGTCGCGTGGCCATTGCCGTGAACGACAGCAGCTTCGACTGTTTTATCGGCGAGCTCAAACCGGATTTGGTATTGTTTGACCGCTTTACGATGGAAGAACAATTCGGCTGGCGGGTGGAAAAGATTTGTCCCGATGCCATGCGTGTCATCGAAACCATTGATTTGCATTGCCTGCGCCATGCCCGACATCTGCAATGCAAGCGTCAGCCCGCCGTGGCATTGCATGTAGCGCAGACTGATCTGTTTAATGAAGTCGCTCTGCGGGAAATCGCCGCCATGCACCGCTCCGATTTGTCGATTCTGGTTTCCGGTTATGAAATGGAACTGTTGCAATCGCAGTTCGGGATGAGCTCCGAGATTATTCATCTGTGCCCGTTCATGTTTGACATACCGCAGGCTCATGCGCTTTTACCTGCGTGCGAGGATCGTTGCCATTTTATCACTATCGGTAATTTCCGTCATGCGCCGAATTGGGATAGTGTATTATGGTTAAAACAACAGATATGGCCGCGAATCCGCACTTGTTTACCCGAAGCAGAATTGCATGTTTATGGAGCCTATGCGCCACCAAAAGCATTGGCTTTACATGATTCGGATGCCGGCTTTCATGTACTCGGGCGTGCGGAAAATGTGGATGCAGTGATGCATCAGAGCCGGGTGTGTCTTGCCCCGCTGCGTTTCGGGGCCGGCATCAAGACCAAACTGGCCGATGCCATGTTAAACGGCACGCCGAATGTAACCACCAGTGTAGGTATGGAAGGCATGTGCGGCGATTTGCCCTGGGCCGGCGCCGTAGCAAATGATGCCGACTCCATTGCTTCGGCGGCAGTGTCGCTCTATGAAAATGCAGAGCAGTGGCGGCAGGCGCAGCACAATGGTTTTAACATCGTACGGCAGTTATTCGATGCACAACGCAATGGCGAACGTTTGATTCGTCGCTTGCTGATACTGAAAGAGAATCTTGCCGAACACCGGCAACAACAATTCGTCGGCCTGATGCTCAGACATCATCATCAGCGCAGTACTGAGTTTATGTCCCGCTGGATTGAAGCCAAAAACAGGCTGGCTGATCAGAATTGACCGATAAGCCTATTTTGCGCGTTCAGTGATTTCGATCAGGTGATAGCCGAACTGTGTTTTGACCGGGCCGTGCACCTTATGCAATTCCGCCGTGAAAACGACATCATTGAATTCCTTGACCATTTGACGCTCTCTGAACTGTCCCAGATCACCGCCTTTTTTCCCTGACGGACAGGTTGAATGCTGGCGGGCGACATCGGCAAAGTCTGCGCCATTTTCAATGTCAGCTTTGAGTTGCTCACACTGCGCCTGATCAGAAACCAGAATATGCCGTGCTGATGCCGTTGCTCTTTTTTTGCGCCATCCCATCATGTCATCACCTCGTTATGGTATTTATCCGCCCGCCAGTTTGGCTTTGTGGCCAAGTTTTTCCAGCAGAATAAGCAGTTTCTCCCGGTGATCACCCTGAATCTCCAGCATGCCATTTTTCACCGCACCGCCACTTCCCAGTGAACCCTTCAATTGCTTCAGCAGTTTTTTGAGTGCCGCATCATCAAGCCGCAAACCATCCACAATCGACACAGTTTTGCCACCGCGCCCTTTCGATTCGCGCCGGATACGCACACCCTGCTTGTTTGGGTTTTTAATCGCCGCCGTAGCGGGAGTCGCCTGGCGTTTTTTCTTGCTCGCTTTTTTCTGCATTGGCTTATCCAGAGAACCATGTTCCGTACTATAAACCAGTCTGCAATCTCCACTCATTTGTTACTCCTGAATAAACCAACTCCACTCTATTTCTGCATGCTACGCAACTGTACAGCTGTGCTTCATATCTCTTTCACACCTTAAGGCGGAATGTATATTTTTCAACGCTTTCAGAAAAAACAGCGGCGTTGAAAAAGACCACAATGGCATGCAGGTTGCCGCTCATGGGACGCTTGGGCATTATTCGCGTACTATTACGAATATTTTTGCCGGGGGCAATATGGCTGCAAAGCAGAAACAGGATGCTGGCATCACGCATGACGGCATCTTTTTTGCACAGGAAGAACTGCATGAGATGCATGATAAAATGCTGTTCATCCGTCGATTTGAAGAGAAAGCAGGTCAAATGTATGGCTTGAAAAAGATCGGCGGATTTTGCCATCTGTGTAACGGGCAGGAAGCGGTCTGCGTGGGTATGCAACATGCAGCCAAAGCTACTGATTATATGATGACCAGTTACCGGGATCATGGCCATATACTGGCGCGCGGTTCCGATCCGACTGCAGTGATGGCTGAACTGCTGGGCCGCGCCGGCGGCGTGGTGAAAGGCAAGGGCGGCTCGATGCATATGTTTGATGCCGACAAGAATTTTGCCGGCGGCAATGGCATTGTTGGCGAGCAGGTTCCGATAGGCCTCGGATTCGGTTTTTCCAGCTGGTACCAGGATAACGGGCGCGTTACCATCTGCATTATGGGCGATGGCGGCATCAATCAGGGCGCAGTGTATGAATCATTTAATATGGCAGCGCTGTGGAAGCTGCCGATTGTATTCATGGTTGAAAACAATCAGTACGCCATGGGCACATCGCTGGATCGGGCTTCGGCTGAAACCCAGTTATTCAAGCGCGGTATTTCATTCAAGATTCCCGGCATGAAAATCGATGGCATGGATGTGCTGGAATTTGAAAAGAAAATGAGCGAAGCCATTGAACATGCGCGCTCCGGCAAAGGGCCGATTCTGGTCGAGGCGATGACGTATCGTTATCGTGGTCACTCGATGTCCGACCCGGCCACCTACCGCACCCGCGAAGAAGTCGATGAATGGCGTACTGGTCGCGATCCGATTGCCCGTTTGCAGGCCCAGATGATTGAAGCGAACCTGGCTACGGAAGAATCATTCAAACAGAAAGATCGTGAGATCAAGAAAGAGGTGGCTGCGATTGCCAAGGCTGCCGAAAGCCAACCGGAACCCGATGCATCCGAATTGTGGACAGATATTTATAGCGACCCGATTGAAGGCGCATACCCTTATCCGGGCAAGGTGGGCTAAAGAACATGAGTAAAATTACCTACCGCGAAGCATTAAATCAGGCTATGGCCGAAGAAATGACCCGTGATGAAAACGTATTCCTGATGGGCGAGGAAGTGGCCGAGTATAACGGCGCGTACAAAGTCTCACAGGGTTTGCTGGATAAATTCGGCTCCAAACGCGTCATTGATACGCCGATTACCGAGCTGGGGTTTGCCGGCCTCGGCGTGGGTGCTGCCATGACCGGCCTGCGTCCGGTGATTGAATTTATGACCTGGAACTTTGCCATGTTGGCGCTGGATCAAATCGTTAATGCGGCGGCCAAAATGAAATATATGTCCGGCGGCCAGTATTCGGTGCCGATGGTGTTCCGTGGTGCAGGCGGTTCTGCCGCTCGCGTGGGCGCACAGCACTCTCAGAGTCTGGAAAACTGGCTGGCCAATGTGCCGGGTCTGAAAGTAGTGATGCCATCCAATCCAGCCGATGCCAAGGGGTTGCTCAAAGCCTCGATTCGCGATAATGACACGGTCGTGTTTATTGAGAACGAAATCAATTACGGCGATGTCGGTGAAGTTCCGGATGCGGAATACATTATTCCGCTCGGTCTGGCTGATGTAAAACGAGTCGGTTCCGATGTGACCATCATAGCCCATTCTCGCATGACTGGTTTTGCACTGGCCGCAGCCAAAGAACTCGCCGCCGAAGGCATTGAGGCCGAAGTCATTGATCCGCGCACCATTCGCCCGCTGGATGAGAATACGATTATCGCGTCCGTGGTGAAAACCAATTGTGCGGTAGTTGTTGAAGAAGGTTGGCGTTTTGCAGGTATTGGCGCGGAGATTTCCGCCCGCATCATGGAGTGCGCCTTTGATGATCTGGATTCACCGGTTATTCGTGTGACCGGCAAGGATGTGCCGATGCCGTATGCAGCTAATCTGGAATCGCTGGCATTGCCTAGTGTTCGCGATATCGTAGAAGCCGCCCGCACCGCCTGTGGCCGTGCCTGATGGAACTCACCACGAAGCACACGAATAGCACGAAGAAACCCTTTCATTTGTTTTCTTCGTGTACTCTCTCTGTGCCCTTCGTGGTAAATATTTTTGAGGTTTAACCATGCCGATTGATGTATTTATGACGCAGTTGTCGCCGACCATGACCGAGGGGAAAATCGCCCGCTGGTTGAAAAAGGAAGGGGATACGCTGGAATCCGGTGAAATTATGGCCGAAGTGGAAACCGACAAGGCGACCATGGAAATGGAAGTGGTCGATGAAGGGATCATGCACAAAATCCTTGCTCCGGAAGGCGCTACGGTTGCCGTTGGTACAGCCATAGCCATAATTGCCGAAGACGGCGAGGACGTGCCTGCCAATTATGTGCCGGAAAGTGCTACGGAGACTTCTCCTGCTGAATCCGTTCAGGAACCTGCTGTCGAACCGACTGCGCCCGCTCCGGTAGCAGAAGAGCCAAAACCTGCTCCGATCACCAGAACAGGGCGCATCAAAGCCAGCCCGCTGGCGCGTCGTCTGGCCAAACAGAAAGGCATTAACCTTGCCGCTATTCAAGGCAGTGGCCCGAACGGCCGCATTGTCAAATCGGACATCGAAAGCGCCTCCAAACGAGGTGTTCGGATCGGTGCTTCAACTACTGCGGTTACGCCACCACCGGCACGACCATTGCCGCAAGGCCCGTTGCCATACCATGCCGATGAATATGATCGGGTGGAAAATTCCATGATGCGCAAGGCCATTGCCCGCCGCCTGTCCGAATCCAAACAGCAGGTGCCGCATTTCTACCTGAGCGTGGATGTAGCCATGGATCGATTGATGGATCTGCGCGCCCAGCTCAACGAAGCCGCCGATGGCGCATTCAAACTCAGCGTCAACGACTTCATTATCAAAGCTGTCGCCAAGGCCTTAACCGATGTGCCTGCGGCCAATGCCAGTTGGACCGATACCGACACCTTGATGCACAAACATGCGCATATCTCGGTCGCTGTCGCCATTGAAGGCGGCCTGATTACCCCGGTGATTCGCTTCGCCGAGCAGAAGGGCATCACCGATATTTCCGCCGAAGTGAAAGAACTGGCAGGCCGCGCCCGCGCTGGCGAACTCAAGCCGGAAGAATATTCAGGCGGCACCTTCTCGATTTCCAACCTGGGCATGTACGGCGTAAAACAGTTTGCAGCAATCGTTAATCCCCCCGAAGGCGCGATTCTGGCCGTGGGCGGCACCGATGAGCGTGCTGTAGTTGAAAATGGCAGCGTAGTTGCAAAGAAGATGATGACATTGACGCTGTCCTGTGATCACCGCGTCGTCGATGGCGCAGTAGGCGCTGAGTTTCTCGCCGCCCTGAAAAAACACATTGAAACGCCAGCGAGCGTGCTAATTTAGTTACTCACCACGAAGGACACGAAGGGCACGAAGAAAGGCCAGGTTTGCTTATTCTTCTTACGCTTCGTGCTCTTCGTGGTTAAATCCTGTTGAGGTTTTGACATGCCGATTGATGTATTTATGAGCCAGTTATCCCCTACCATGACCGAAGGCAAGATTGCCCGCTGGTTAAAGAAGGAGGGTGATGAGCTGGTTTCCGGTGAAGTAATGGCCGAAGTGGAAACGGATAAAGCGACGATGGAAATGGAAGTCGTCGATGAAGGTGTGTTACATAAAATCATCGCGCCGGAGGGTTCGATTGTGCCAGTCGGTGCAGCGATTGCGGTGATTGCCGAGGATGGCGAAGATGTCCCCGCTGATTATTTACCGGAGAGTTCCGGCGTTGATGTCGTGGCTACAGTAGAAACCGCGCCCGCAGAAGAAGCAGCGGAACTGGCCGCCGAATCTGCACCGGAAGCGCAAGCTGCGGCAGAAATCGGTCATGCCGTTCACGATGCTGAAGAAGCCGTTGAAGAAGAATATGAACTGAGCCTCAAACCAGTCGGCCTGTTCAATGCCGATGGCGAATTCGACGTGGTTGTCATTGGCGCTGGCCCCGGCGGTTATGTGGCGGCGATTCGCGCCGCGCAACTGGGCCTGAAAGTGGCCTGTATCGAATCCACCCATCTGGGCGGCATCTGTTTGAACTGGGGCTGTATCCCGACCAAAGCCTTATTACGCACAGCCGAAGTCATCAACATTATTCAGCATAGCGGTGATGCGCTGGGTCTAGGTGTGAGCGAGGCCAATCCCGATTTGAAAAAGGCCGTCGCACGTTCACGCGCAATTTCCGCCAAGCTGAACAAGGGTATCGGCTTCTTGTTCAAGAAAAACAAGATTGAACATATCGAAGGCTTTGCATCATTCGAGTCAGGCAATAAGCTGATGGTGAAAGATGCCGACGGCAATGCCAAACAGGTTACGGCCAAACACGTGATTGTGGCGACCGGCGCTCGGGCACGCGCATTTCCGGGCATGGATGTCGATAATGAAGTCGTGATTACCTACAAACAGGCGCTGGCTCCGAAGGCGTTACCGAAAAAATTGATAATCATCGGCAGCGGTGCCATTGGTATGGAGTTCGCCTATTTCTACAAGGCCATGGGCTCTGATGTCACCGTGATTGAAGCCGCCGATCAGATTCTGCCGCTGGAAGATCACGAGATTTCCAAATTGGTAGCGCGCTCGTTCAAGAAACAGAAAATCAACATCATTACCGGTGCGATGGTTTCCTCGGCCAAAAATGTCGATGGCAAAGCCGTGGTCGAATATGAAGCAAAGGGGAAGCAGCAAAGCAGCGAAGGCGATACCTGTCTGGTCGCCGTCGGCGTGATCGGCAATACCGATGCGATTGGCGCGAACAACACATCCATGCAGGTTGATCGCAATACGATTGCAGTGGATGACTGGTATCGCACCGATCATCCGGGCATCTATGCCATTGGCGACGTGGTCGGCGCACCGGCGCTGGCGCATGTGGCCAGCCATGAAGGCATTGTCTGCGTCGAGGCGATTGCTGAAAAACATCCGCACAAAGTGGATTACGGCAATGTGCCGGGCTGCACCTATTGCCAGCCGCAGGTCGGTTCGATCGGCAAGACGGAAAATCAGTGTAAGGCAGAGGAAATTCCGTACAAGGTCGGCCGCATGTCGTACAACACCAACGGTAAAGCCATGGGACTGGCCGAGACTGATGGCATGGTTAAAACCATCTTCCATGCCGAAAGCGGCGAATTGCTGGGCGCGCATATTGTCGGTGCGGAAGCGACCGAGATGATTGTTTCACTCGGTGTCGCCAAAACACTGGAAACCACAGAAGCGGAACTGGCCCACCATATGTTCCCGCATCCGACACTATCTGAAATGATTCATGAATCTGTACTGGATTCAGATGATCGCGCTATTCATATCTGATTCAAAAAAATCACGTCAGAGACGGGCTGGCTTGCTATTGTAGAAAATTGATTTCCGGTGCCGGGAATGGCATTTACCTCTTTTCAAATTCGTAACGAATCTTCTCAATGCGTTTGCGATTGGCGCCGAAGTCGGAATAACCCACCCGTGATGCCGAGCGAACATGCAGTTGATTGTGTTCGACATCCAGGCGAAATTCTACATCATCCACAAAGCGTAACAGGGAAGATGTGAAGGTGGCATGCAGATAGGCGGCGGTTTGCCGTTGAATCTCGCCGCCATTGGCTTTGATCGTTGCAATCAATCTTGTCCACACCAATTGGCGATCTTCTTCGCTGATAGACAGTGGCGGAATACGGTTTCGTGATTCTGGCTCATGATTTTCACTGCACACACAGTTCGACTTATCCGGGCAAGCCCTGAGTTTACCGTTCAGCATATCGGGTGCCGGAAAATGGTGTGAATAAAGCCCCATTGCAAGCGCTATCAACGCCACCATCCCGAACAATATAATCACAATGCTTATCAATTTCTTCACCGCCACTCCACATCTCGTCATCCGGCAGACCGTTGAACTCAGAGCAATGGTAGCAATCCTGCGGGTGGGCGCGACTACTAATTGGCACTTTTCAAACCATGAAAAAGTGCGTGATGCATCGAACTCGAACTTCTGTCAGTTTGACAAGCAAACCTTCTTCATCTATATAATACTATCTTGAAAGGGAGGAAGTAATTCAATGCCCATTTACATTGTCGATGATAATCCTGATGTCTGTGAATTTCTTGCATTTCTTCTATCCTGTGAAGGGCACAGAGTACATGCATTTTCTCATCCTGAGGATGCATTATCCCATATGCAGGCAAAGCAAGTCCAACCGGATATTTTGATAACGGATTACAATATGCCTACCATGAATGGGCGTGAATTGCACCAGCATGTCAGTCAGCGTGCACCCGCTGTGAAAACAATTTTGATATCGGGGCGTAGCTTGCATGGGGAAGCAGTCGGTTTACACTTTCTCCAAAAGCCATTTCCACCCGACCATATAATCAAGCTGGTTGAGTCGCTAAAACCGACTAAACAGTAAAGCCTTCCGCACCCCGACGCATGCCCAGCGGACCGCTGCGGGTCGTTTCAATAACTCCAAAGGTATTTAGCTCCTGAAGAATCACATCAAGGATGTCCACCTTATTGGTGAATTCAAGAATCATGTGGCTATCGATATGATCATCAATGACTTTGCCGTCATATTCTTCCACCAGTTCCAGCAATGCTTCACAACAATCCGCATCGACCCTCACCTTGACCATCAACATGCCGCGCTCCAGATGCACGGCATGCGAAATATCCTCTACCTTGATGACAGGGATCAGTTTGTTCAACTGTTTCTTGATCTGTTCAATCACATGCTCATCACCGCGCGTAACCAACGTCATGCGACTGATACTCTTATCCTGCAACGGAGCCACATTCAGCGTTTCAATATTGTAACCGCGCGCCGAAAAAAGGCCGGCAATACGGGTGAGCACGCCGAACTCGTTTTCAACCAGGACTGTAATGGTATGCCTCATGATAACACCATCTCGTTCAGCGCCGCACCTGCCGGCACCATCGGAAATACATTTTCCTCTCGGGAAACCGCCACATCCACCAGCACAAAGCTTTCGCCATCCACTTCAAATGCTTCTTTCAAAGTCGCATCCAGTGCCGATACTTGATCCACGCGCATGCCAACGCCGCCAAATGCTTCCGCCAGCTTCACAAAATCCGGCAAGGCATCAAAATAGGAGTGGGAATAACGGGATTCGTAAAACATTTCCTGCCACTGGCGCACCATGCCCATATAGGCATTGTTGAGTATAATGATGACAATTGGCAGCTTATACTGATACATCGTCGCCAACTCCTGAATGCACATCTGAATGGAAGCATCGCCAGTGAATACAACTACCCGATCATCCGGCATGGCAATTTGTGCGCCGAGGCCTGCTGGCAATCCATACCCCATCGTGCCCAATCCACCGGATGTAAGGAAGCGGTTGGCCTTACGGAAACCGTAATGTTGCGCCGTCCACATCTGATGCTGGCCGACATCGGTCACCACAATGGCATCGCCTTCAGTCAGGGCATGCGCCTTGCGAATCACGGATTGCGGCATAATCGGGCCATCATCCGACTGCTCGAAATGCAGTGAATCTACGGTGCGCCATTCTTCAATCTGCTCCCACCACAGAGCCAGTGCAGCCTCATTCGGCTGGCCATTCTTGCGGGCTATTTCTTCCAACAACTGGGTAAGCACCACTTTCACATCACCGACAATGGGTAAGTGAGCATGTACATTCTTGGAGATCGAGGAAGGGTCGACATCGATATGAATCACCGTCGCATCCGGTGCAAAGGCTTCAATCTTTCCGGTTACCCGATCATCAAAACGGGCGCCGACAGCAACCAGCAAATCGCAATGCGATACCGCCATATTCGCTTCGTAAGTGCCGTGCATACCCAGCATGCCGAGAAAATGTGAGTCATCATGAGGGATACCGCCAAGACCCATCAGCGTATTGGTCACCGGTGCGTTGAGCGTATGAGACAATTCCCGCAACAGCGATGCGCTGCCGGCCGCATTCATGATGCCGCCACCGCTATACAGTACAGGACGCTGGGCTGCCAGCATCTTTCTGACTGCCTTTTTAATCTGTCCCGGGTGACCGCTTGTAACCGGTTGATAAGAGCGCATATTGACAGATTCCGGCCACTCGAATTCACAAATATTGATACTGATATCCTTGGGGATATCAACCAGCACCGGGCCGGGTCGACCGGTTGTGGCGATATGGAATGCCTGACGAATAATAAGCGCCAGATCTTCGGCGCGCTTGACCAGAAAGTTATGTTTGGTGGCCGAGCGGGTAATACCAACGACATCGGCTTCCTGAAAAGCATCATTGCCAATCAGACTGGATGGCACCTGACCGGAAAAGCAGACTATGGGGGTAGAATCAGCCAGCGCATCAGCTAGGCCGGTGACCGCATTGGTTGCGCCGGGGCCGGAAGTGACCAGCGCCACGCCGCACTTACCGGACGCACGCGCATAACCGCTGGCGGCATGCAGCGCACCCTGCTCATGGCGTACCAGATAATGATTGAAATGATCCTGCTTGAAAATAGCATCATAAATCTGCAATACGGCACCGCCGGGATAACCGAAAATGGTATCCACGCCTTCCCGCTTCAGACATTCAACAAGGATTTCCGCACCGCTTAATTTCATGGTCGTTTCACTGCACTCACAAGGATTTCAAGATAGCCGAAGAAGCTGCACCCGCGCTTACCTATGGTCAAGAAAATGCCCGAAAAAACACTGTGGAAATAAGGCTATTACTCAATCGAACTATGTGCAAAGTCAGACAAAATACTGATCCAGTACCCTGTACAGGTAAAAGGCATCCAGACGACCGGCAAGTTCGCGGATCGAGTGCATGGCCAACGTGGGTACGCCGACATCAACGGTACGCACTCCGAGTTGATTCGCCGTAATCGGGCCGATAGTACTGCCGCACCCCATGTCGCTACGCACCACAAAGGTTTGCACCGGCACACTGACCGTATCGCACAGATGCCTGAACAGCGCACTGGTTTCACTGTTGCTGGCATAGCGTTGATTGGCGTTGATTTTGATGACCGGTCCCTTATTGATGACAGGTCCATGATTGGGCTCATGCTTATCAGCGAAATTGGGGTGGATGGCATGGGCATTATCCACTGAAATCATCAAGCTGGCAGCCAGCATTCGGCTAACCTGCTCATCGTTTGTGCATACATTATTGGCACACAGGCGGGTGAGCACGGATTTCAGGAACGTCCCCTGTGCACCGGCAGTTGATACACTGCCTACTTCCTCATGATCATTGCATACCAGCAATACGTTTCCATCTCCCTGATGGCCTAAGAGCGCCATTAAACCGGTATAACAGCTAAGCAGGTTATCGAGCCGGGCACTGGCAATAAAATCATCGTTCAAGCCGATAAGGGCGGGTGCCTGCACATCATAAAAACTCAATTCATAATCCAGTACTTTCACCGCTTTGGCACGATCCGGTTGCGTGGCGGTGATCTGCTCATTCACCATATCCAGTAACAGCGTATTGAAGTGGATATCAGTGTCAGCGCTACTGTCCGGCAAATTCATCAACACCGCCGGCAAATCGGTTTGTTTGTTAATTGTGCGCTGATCATTGGCTTTGCGATCCAGGTGGATAGCCAGACTGGGGATCACAGCCACCGCTTTTTCCAGATTGATCAACTGATGCTCAATGTTGTTGTTCTCACTGAGAAAGCTGACCCGGCCTGCAAGTGACAGATCGCGATCAAACCAGGGGTTGAGCAGCGCGCCGCCGTACACTTCTACACCCAGTTGCAGGTAGTTTTTAGCGGTGATTTCCGGGTTCGGCTTTACCCTCAGGCAGGGGCTGTCGGTATGCGCACCAACCATGCGGATACCGTGTTCCGGCAAGGGTTGATGCAACCCGAATGCAATAATGGATGAATCATTACGCGTAACAAAACAGCGTTGGCCAACCTGCGGATGCCCCCATTGCTCTGTTTCCGTTAGGCGACTGAAACCAGCCTCTTCAAGTATTTCAACCATAGCTTGAACGGCATGGAAAGGTGTGGGTGACTTCTGTATGAAGTCCAGCAACCCGTGAACGAAATTTGCATGTTGCATAAGAGCTCCCTGCCGTCAGTTTTGAATTAAAATGGCCTCAACGTGTTGCTATATATCTACTAAATCACACCGCCAATGTCATCAGTACAGCGTCTTCGCGGCAACCGGAGGCGTCGGGGGCATAGTAGTTTTTTCGATAACCGACTTCTTCAAAACCCAGTCCGGCATAGAGTTTTCTGGCGGCCTGATTGGACAAGCGTACTTCCAGCGTAATGACTGGTGGCTTTTCTGCCGAAGCAGCCAGCATTTCCGTCATGCGTTTGGCCAGCCCCTGTCTTCGATAAATGGCGGACACGGCAACCTGCATGATCTGGATTTCATCCACCACGGTCAGGCTGAGCAGGTAGGCGACAGGGTCGCCATCGGCCTCACAAATAATCAGCCCGTAACCGGATTCAAGCGCCGAGAATAACGATTCTTTCGACCAGTATTCAGAAAAATTCTCTCTGTTTAAACGATAAACCGCTTCAAGGTCTGCAAGCGCGCCGCGCCGCAACATTAATGCCATGACTACGCTGTTTCCGGCACCTCAATCGCCTCTTTCCAGCCGCAACCTTCTGTCGCACACACATGTTCGGTGCCGCGACGCTTGGTGACCTTAACAGTAACAAATGGTGCATTGCACTCAGGGCAGGTGCGATCAATCGGTTCATTCCACAACGCATTTTTGCACTTGGGATAAGCCGAGCAGGAATAGAAAACTTTACCCCGTCGCGACTTCTTCTCTAAAAAAGTGCCCTTGCCGCATTGCGGGCAGGAGATGCCTGTGTCTTTCGGCTTTTCCAGCGGCTGAATGTTTTTGCATTTGGGGTAAGCTGAACAACCTAGAAATTTGCCATAGCGTCCCGCTTTAATCACCATCGGCTCACCGCACAGTTCACATTTCTGGTCGGAGAGTTCGGGTTCGGCCTGCTCACCTTCTTTGCCATTCAGCGGCTTGGCCACCTTACATTCCGGATAACCGGTGCAGGCAAGGAACTTACCATAACGCCCCAGTTTAATGGCCATTGGTTTACCGCATTCCGGGCATGCTTCCTCGGTTTCTTCCGATGGGCGCGGGGCAGTCGCTGCAATATCGACTGCGGCTTTAAACGGCCCCCAGAAATCACGCAATATCGGCTTCCAGCCACTCTCTCCGCGTGCAACTGCATCGAGTTTATCTTCTACTGAGGCGGTAAATTTCGGATTCACAATATCATTGAATGAAGAAACCAGAAACTTGTTCACCCATTCGCCCGTATCGGTCGGCACAAAACGCTTTCTTTCCATCTCCACATATTCGCGTACGCGCAGCACATTCAGAATTGATGCATAGGTGGACGGACGGCCAATACCGTCGGCTTCGAGTTCTTTGACCAGCGTCGCCTCGGAAAAGCGCGGTTTGGGCTCAGTGAAATGCTGCTTGGCCGTGGCCTGTTTGATGCCAATCGCATCGCCAGTGGCCAGCGGCGGCAGCAAACGTTCCTTGTCATCTTTGGCCGGTTCATCCGTACCTTCAATATAGAGCTTACGGAAACCGGCAAAGGCCAGCGTTGAACCAGTGGCACGTAACATCAGGTCACCGGAATCGATATCCGCACGTACCTGATCGAGTACAGCGGCAGCCATTTGCGATGCCAGCGCCCGTTTCCATATAAGTTTATATAGCTTCAATCCGTCCACATCGAGCACGGATTTCATAGCTTCGGGCGTGCGCGTGATTGAGGTGGGGCGAATAGCCTCATGCGCTTCCTGCGCGTTTTTGCTCCGGGTCTTAAAATGGCGCGGTTTTTCAGGCAGATATTTACTGCCATAGGAACTGATAATATGCACGCGCATCTCGTCAATAGCATCTTCGGACACATTCAGCGAATCGGTTCGCATATAAGTAATTAAACCGACCGGTTCGCCGTCCACTTCTATGCCCTCATACAGTTTCTGCGCCACCTGCATGGTTTTTCTGGCCGTAAAACCTAATTTGCGCGAGGCGTCCATTTGCAGCGTGGTCGTGATAAACGGGGGAGAGGGCTGCTGCCTGCTCTGTTTCTTTTTCACATCGACAACGCTGAATGTGCCCTTCTCAACCCGCCTCGCCATCACCTTGGCATTGACGCCATCGGTAATGGAGAATTTTGTCAGCCCTTTACCATCGACGGCATGCAACTGCGCCTGAAATCCAGCTTTATCGGCTTCACATGCCGTATCAATCGTCCAAAACTCTTTCGGGTCAAAATCGCGGATATGCTGTTCACGCTCACAAATCAGACGCAGTGCCACAGATTGCACACGCCCGGCCGACAAACCGCTGCGAATCTTACGCCACAACAAGGGTGAAAGGGTAAAGCCCACCAGATAATCCAGTGCGCTGCGCGCCTGCTGGGCATCGACCAGCTGTAGATCCACTTCGCCCGGATTTTCAACGGCTTCGGTAATGGCTTTCTTGGTAATTTCGTTAAAGGTAATACGCTGAATCTGCTTACCATCCAGCGAACCGCGATCGCGCAAGACTTCCGCCACATGCCATGCAATGGCTTCACCCTCACGATCCAGATCGCTGGCGAGAATCAGGGTATCGGCCCGCTTCATGGCCTTATCAATAGCATCGATGCGTTTTTTCTTATCATCAATAATCTGATACTTGATAGCGAAATCGTTATCCGGGTCAACTGAACCGTCTTTCTTGGGAAAGGCGCGGACATGACCGTAACTGGCCAGCACTTTATAGCCTTTGCCCAGATATTTTTCGATCGTTTTCGCCTTGGCGGGGGACTCCACAACAACAACTGCGCTCATGTTCGATGCAACTCCACAGACAACATATAACGGCTGCCCGGCAAGCGTTCAATCACACCCTGCAGCTCAAGGCGCAGCACGATGGGGGAAAGCTCAGGCACGGTCAAGCCGCAAGTTTCAGCCAGATGATCCAGATGCATGCTTCCACCAAGCAATGCCTGCAACAGTTTTGACTCACCCGCATCGCTTGGTTGATAGCTTTTTCCACCGCTTGCGCTTCCCTGTTCAGTGGACTGCCACCCCATATTTTGCAATACATCATCGGCATTTTCAGCCAATACAGCCCCGTCGCGAATCAGCAGATGGCAACCGGCATGATTGCCGCCGAGCACCGAGCCCGGCACGGCGAATACCTCACGCCCATAGTCAAGCGCCTGCCTGGCGGTAATCAGGGAACCCGAACGCACATCCGCTTCCATCACCAGCGTAGCATGGCTCAAACCGGCAATAATACGATTGCGGCGCGGGAAATGTTCCGGTCTGGCAGTGATTTCCGGCAAGAATTCACTGACCACACAGCCCTGGACCGCAATCGCCAGTACCTGCCGCTGTTGTTGTTCGGATAACGCCGCCAGTCCGCAGCCCAGCACGGCAACCGTGGGTGAATCCCCTTCAATCGCGCCGCCATGCGCCGCCGCATCGATGCCATAGGCCATGCCGCTAACAATGCAGACATGATGACCGGATAAATAGCTGCACCAGCGCCGGGTAATGATACTACTTTCCCGGCTGGCCCGGCGCGCGCCCACCACGGCTAACATACGCTGATAATGAAGGCTGCTTACATCACCCTGAAAAAATAACAGTAGCGGCGCATCATCGAATGGCGCTAACGATTCCGGCCAAACCGGGTCATCGGGGCAGATCAAGCCGATGCTCCGTTGACGACACATCTCGGTTGCAACTTCAACGGCCTGATCAAGGTTTTGCTCCAGCGCGGAAAGCACCGCCGGGCCAATGCCATCTATCGTTTGCAATTCAAGTGTCGACTGTGACCACAGGTTTTCTATACCGCCAACAGCTTGCACAAGCTTGCGCCCTGTCATAGGCCCGATGCCGCGCACCATCGACAGCCGCAACCAGTCTACTGCCTTATCTGTAATCAAACGATTCACTGTTCGTAAGTAAAAAGGCCATAGACGTTTTTTACGACTTTATTATATTACGGATGCGCACTCTTGATGGCATCGCCAATATTCACCGGCGCTGTCGATTTGGTAATCAGGGCAATGGCGGCCTGTTGCTGGGGAACCAGAACCAGCAGTTCGCCAATTCGTTCCTGCGGCAATAAGACATCACCGCCAGCCACTTTATCGCTGACCAGGCGGCCTGCCTTGTAAATGGACATCTGCATACCAGCTTTTAATCCGTCTTTCAGACCCAGATTAATGCCAACTACCTGATGTTGGGCAGCTTCATGCGCATCGTTACGAATATACAGGACAGTGCCGGAGAGAGGGTATTCCGGCGGTGTTGGAACCAGGTGCGGGTCAATCATGCGGGCGGGCATGAGCCGATCGCCGCGCGAAATTTCCTCGAATGCCTTGACGACGATGCCGCGAAAAATGCCATCCTCAACCGAACTGATTCGGATTTGTCCCATATGTTTAATTAGTACGCCAAGCGCATCACCGCTGCTTGGGTCAAGCAGGGTATCGGTGCTGCGAAATACATCGAACAGGCTACCGATTTTGGCAGGCTGATTCAGCTTCAGGTACACAATATCATGCGCCCCGTAATTCAGACGGTCATCACGCGAATCGACAATATAACCTACGCCCTGCACCTGATCCGGCTGAATGAATCCCTGTCGCTGCAATGCAGTCAGCAACAAGGATGAGTCTGTTTTTTTCTCAACACGTTCAACCGGGCGAATGACCACCTGCGGCTGAGCTTGCGTCATCGTCAAGCCGCCCTGACTGACGCGGCGGCCATCAAACCAGATTTTATTGCCGGGATAAATCAGGTCTGGATTGGTGATGTACAGATTGTGTTCCCATATTTTCAGCCATTTATGCGGATCCTTGAAAAAATGGTTGGCAATATCCCACAGCGTGTCGCCCTTCTTGACGACATAAGGCTTCGATACATCAGCTTTCACATTACTGGCGCTGACTGCTTGATTGGGCAGATACTCAGCCGCGTACAATGACGGAGAAACCATCATCAAGGCCGCCACCAACGCCGGTAAAATTAGTTGTTTTAATGTCATGTCCGCCTCCCGGACCCAATATCGGAATTAAGATGAAACATTGTCACAGAGTGATATGCCTTGCAAATCGATGTAAACGGAATGAATCGCCAACCACTCATCAACCGGCCTCGCTCTCTTTTCGGATTGACGGTTCCGTACCATTCATCAAACGCTTGATGTTCTCGGCATGTTTCAGTGTGACCAGTGACGCAAAAACCATGCCGACCAACAGGGCCGGCACCGAGCCTCCGGTTAACGCGATCAATATGGGTAGCAATAATGCCGCCAGAATAGAGGATAACGAGACATAATGACTGAGCTTCAACAGAATGATCCAGGCCAACAAGCCAATGCCCGAAACCACAGGCTGCCATGGTAGCATCACGCCCAACATGGTGGCTACGCCCTTTCCCCCCTTGAATTTCAGGTAAACAGGAAAGATATGACCGAGGAATGTGGCAATGGCGATGGCCGCAATCCAGATTTCCGGGAGCCCTGCCAGCAATGCCAGCAACACCGGGATGATGCCCTTGATGATATCGGCCAGCAAGGTTAATACGCCGACCAGCTTGCCGCCCGTGCGCATGGCGTTGGTGGCGCCGATATTGCCACTGCCAAAATCGCGCGGGTCTTTATGGCTTAATAATTTTGTTAGCAACAGGCCGAATGGCACCGCTCCAAGCAGATAGGACGCTAATACTGCGCCGACCAGCGGATAGCTCAAATGCCGCCCTTGCGATAATGCTGGCGATAAACATCCATTTGCTGCTGTAACTGTTCGGACTGAGAGGCACCAATATAGCTTGGCAACACTCGCTCCAGCGCTGCCGCATGACCAAATATGGCCGGATAGGCGTCGCCTTCAACGACATTATCATGGGCAAGTAATTTCAGCTGATCGGATGTAATGGGAGGCGTTGGCAAAACGGAAGTAAATACCGCCATCAATTTTGCGGCGATAGCCGGCACCGGAATAAACAAGCGCTCTCGGCCCAGTTCGCTCATCAACAGCTCCAGCATAGCCTGGAAACTATAGGTACCCGGGCCGCCCAGATCATAGGCTTGCCCACTGACATGGTGATTATCAATCGACATCACAAAGGCACGCGCCACATCTTCTACCCAGATCGGCTGGAAACGGGTCTCGCCTGAAATGACCGGCATAACCGGCAGCATGGCTGACATGGCTTTAAATTGATTGAAAAAATTATCACCAGCGCCATAAATAATGGATGGTCGGAAAATCGTCCACTTCAGGTCGGACTCAGTCACCAGTGTTTCGGCTGCTGCCTTGGTTTCGGCATAGGCACTCTCACTCACCTTGCCTGCGCCCAACGCACTCATATGCAGATATTGTTTCACGCCCGCCTTTTTGCAGGCTTTCAATACGCGCGCCACGCCATCGACATGAGCCGCCACAAAATTTTGTCGCCCCTTCTCAAATAGCAACCCAACCAGATAAATGACTACGTCATGGCCAGTGATAGCAGCTTCTAACCCGCCTCCATTGGTCACATCAGCTTGCGCCAGCTCTGCTCCCTTGACCAGTAAATCGCGAGCTCGCTCCGGATGCCTGCAAGCCACTGTCACCTGATGGCCGGCGCCAATGGCCTGATCCACAATGGCCCGGCCTACAAATCCACTGCCACCAATAATACATACGCGTTTTCCCATGATACGTCTCCCTGTCAATTATCAGGTGTAAGTATGGGCTGCGAGAAGCCAAGGTCAATGCATCGGCTTGAAATCTGTAATTTTGCAGCTATGATCACTAGTGCAATTACCGCTAGCTCAAGCATTCCGGGAGGGGATTTCCGTGGCGCAAGCACACCAGAACGTCATTGATGCAGAATCCATGAAGCTTGATACATCAAGCATTGATGATGTCTGTAGCCTGCCAGAAGCGCTGTTTCGGACAGCCGAATCTCATGCCGCCAATCCTGCCCAATGGTATCGGCAAAAGGACGAATACCTGCCTGTCACCTATGCACAGATGGCCACGCGCATTCGTCATGTCGCCTCCGGCCTGATTCGGGCCGGCTTCAAGGCGGGAGATCGTATTGGCCTGTTAATGGAAAACCGCCCCGAATGGGCCGTTGTCGATTATGCCATCCTGTCCATCGGCGCTGTAACTGTACCGCTTTACTGTTCCTATCGACCGCAGGATATTGCTTATGTACTCAATGATTCCGGCGCCGTCGCTGTTGTAACCTCGGGCGGTAAACTATTGCGTGACCTGCTCATTGCTGTTGAAACATGTTCGCATGTCAAACAGGTCTACGCCATTGAAAACAGTAGCGATAGTGATCGGGCGCATGACCTGCTTGAGCTGGAAGCAGGTGACATCGAAGAAGAAAAACTGTCCAAATGGCTGAGCAAAATCCAGCGTGATACCCTGGCCACACTGGTCTACACCTCCGGCACGACAGCCAACCCAAAAGGCGTGATGCTCACGCATGGCAATATCATCGCCAATCTGGAAGCCGTGCCTTATGTTCTGGATCTGACTGAGGGAACTTCCGGTGATCGGCTATTATCATTTCTGCCGCTGGCACATGCCCTGGAACGCACGGCCGGCCATTTCCTGCCCTATTCTTTTGGTCTGTCTGTCGCTTTTGCCGAACGACCGGACACCGTGGCCAAAAACATGACAGAAGCAAGGCCCACACTGCTGATTGCGGTACCCCGCATGCTGGAAGTGATACGCAGCCGTATTCTTGCTCAGGTGAGTAAACAATCAGCCTTCAAACAGAAGCTGTTTCATAGCTATTTAAATTTATCCGGCAAGCAAAAGCTGGGCCCTGTTGCGGGCTTGATGTTACGCGTGCTGGATAAACTGGTCGGAGAGAAAATTCGCAGCCGCTTTGGTGGGAAAATGCGTGTGTTTGTTTCCGGCGGCGCGCCCTTGAGTGTTGAAGTGGCTGAATTTTTTGAGGCACTTCGGTTGCCCATTCTGGAAGGCTACGGGCTTACAGAGTCCGCCCCATTGCTCTCGGCCAATCCCATGCATGACCGCCGTATCGGCAGCGTCGGCATCGCAGGCAAAGGTGTAGAACTGAAAATTTCAGATGATGGTGAAATTCTGGCGCGTGGAGCCAATATCATGCCCGGCTACTGGAAAAACCGAAAGGCTACCAAAGAAACGCTGGTTGGCGGTTGGTTGCTCACCGGTGATATCGGCGAAATTGATGACGATGGTTATTTGCGCATCACCGATCGCAAAAAAGACATCATCGTCAACTCCGGCGGCGAAAATATTGCCCCGCAACGCATTGAAGGCGTGCTGATTGCTGACGAAAAAATAGATCAGGTAGTAACCTACGGTGATCAAAAGCCCTATCTGGTTGCGCTCGTTGTTCCCAACCAGGATGCCTGCACGCTTTGGGCTACAGAGCAGGGCTTGCCTGAAACCGACTGGGATCACCTGTGCGATTCCGATATTCTAAAAAAACATCTGCAAACCAGAATTAACAAGGCGCTTAAACCACTAAATCCATTCGAACAGGTGCGCCGCATTCATTTATTACATCAACCCTTCAGCATCGAATCGGGACTGCTGACCCCGACCATGAAAATCAAACGCCGCAAAGTATACGAACGTTACGGCGACACGCTGGAGTCGCTTTATTCCTGACGGTTTACTCATGTGAACGTTTAGGAAAATCAAAATCAATCAAATCTGCTTGATTACCCACATCCACCCAATGTTTGACCGGACTCCGGATCGTGATAATGCCACAGGTCGGCACGTTGCCGAAATAAGTTCCCGTCAACTGCTCGGCCAATTCGGTGATGCCCGGATTATGCGCCAGCAGCGCCAATGTTGTCGTTTCATCCGGAGCTGATTGGATCACGTTGACCATGGCAGCAGGGCTGGCTAAATATAATTCTCTGCGCCAGTTGATGGATGCCAGCGGGAAAGCCAGTTCATTAGCCAGCAGTGTCGCCGTCTGAGATGCTCTGCGGGCATCACTGCAATAAAAACCATCCAGCTTCAAGTTCCCGGCGCCCAGCCGGGCTGCCAGTCTGCGCCCCATCATGGGCGCATCGTTCATGCCTCGATGGTTCAGGCTGCGCTCAAAATCCGTGTTTCCGGGTTCATTCCAACTGGATTTAGCATGTCGAATCAGAATCAATGTTTTCATTTCGCACTTCCTGTCGCTGCGGCATATAGCTGTTGAGCTGCCAACTCAGGATTCCCGACACCAAGCAAGGCGCTGATGGCCGCCATACGATGCCCCACAAGCCTTTGGCAGTTATTCGTGTCAATGCCCCCGAGCGCCAGCACAGGAAGCACCGCATCCGATGCCAATGTCTGAAATTTCTCAACACCCAGATGCGCTGCGCCGGGATGGCTGGCTGTTGGAAACACCGGCGAAAGAAACGCAAAATCTGCGCCGCACATGGTTGCCTGTTGCAACTCACCGGCGTTATGACATGACACTGACACAGTCTTGCCCGGATCATTCATCCACTGGCGAACACTCGCAACAGCAGCGATATCGGCGCTGGACAGATGGATGCCATCGGCATCAACGGCGCAAGCGATATCGGCCTGCGTATGAATAATCAGACGGGCATGGGCACCCTGCGTCATTTGTCTGAGGCGAGATGCAAGAGCCAGCAATTTGGCAGAGGTAAGCTGTTTTTCGCGAATCAACACCGTATCCACGCCGCCGAGCAAAGCTTGCTGTACGGCAGAGAAAAATGACTCTCCTGAAAAACGGGTTGTATCGGTGATCAGAGTTAGCTGCGGAACCCTGTTTAACATGAATCCATGCCCGTTAGGACGCTAAGCGATATGCATCAGAATTTTTTCAGAATCCAGCTTGGAGGTGTCACATAAGGCTGGCCACCGGGGCGGCGGCGTTCAAAATGCCCTGCCTTGTTGCGGTACATGTAATAGGCTGGCAAACCACCGACCGGCTGCACCTTGATTTCATAAATCTGACCGTTCAGGGAATATTCGGTCACCTTAGCGCCATCCTTGCGCTTGTAGGAACGCACATCGACATTACTGTCGGTATCGGGCGCCTTAAGTTCATCCCTCAGGTTGGGGGCGCGTTCATCCGTAAATGCGTCATCGTCAGCAGCCTGGCCATCCGATGCATCCACGCTCGGCGGCGGCAATACGGCATCTTCCGCCATCGACAAAGTTGGCGAGAAGAGCAGCAGACTGAGGGAGAAAACCAGAAAAAATCGCATGCATGCACTATAACGGGTAGCTACAGGTTTGGTAAGCATCAGATACTCTGCCATCAAATCACTCGCTCGTTGCCACCATCGACCGGCAACTGCGCGCCTGTAGTACAGGCGAATAAATCGCCAGCCATGGCTGAAGCTAATTCTGCAACATGTGTGGAACTCACTTCGCATTTTAATACATTGTTGGTTTTGTAATCCTGCACGCTCAGACCGTAACTGGCGGCGCGTTTTTGCAAGACCGCATCCGTCCAGATAGCGGTATCGAATACCGCATTGGGATGCAAGACATTGACCCGGATCCCATCGCCGCCCAGTTCCAGAGCTGCCACACGAGCCAACTGAGTCAAACCCGCTTTAGCTACCGAATAGGCGGCTGCGCCCGGACCGGGGGCAGGCACATTTTTGGAGGCGATGATGACTATGGCCGGATCGATACCTAGTTTCAAATAAGGAATCGCTGCCTGCATCAGACGCTGGTGACTGCTGAGATTCAGATCCATGCTTTGCTGCCAGAGATCGGCATCCATCTGCTCGATGCGATTGCTGGCCGGGAAAATGCCGGCATTGCTGACAATCATATCAAGCCCGCCAAAGCGGCGGATGCAGGCTTCGATGGCGTTTTGCACGGCCTCGGGATCGGTCATATCGCAAACCATACCGAGCACAGAAGATGCGGGGAATTGGGCAGTAATGCAGGCATTGATATCGAGAGCAGCGACCACAGCGCCGCGTGCCAATAATGATTCAACGCAGGCAGCACCAATGCCGCTGGCCGCACCCGTCACCAACGCCACCTTTCCCCGGAATTCGGGAGCCTGCCCCCCCTTCTTCAGTTTGGCCTGTTCCAGCTCCCAGTATTCAAGTTCAAAAATGTCCGCTTCGGGCAAGGCATCCCATCCACCCAGCGCCTCGGCACGGGCAATAGCCTGCATGGTATGCCGGCTGATATCGGTAATGATCCGACATTCACCCGGCGTGGTTCCAAAAGACAGCGCCCCACGCCTCGGCCACACCCCCCAGCGCGGCGCTGAATCAAGACAGGTCAATCCGTCAGTCTTGTTGCGCTGGAAATAAGCCCGATAATCATCACCAAACGATGCCACCGATGTTTCGGCATCATCCCCGACGATCATGGCGGTGCGCTTGGTGCGAATCACATGATCGGGCGTCAGCGGGCCACGACAGGCAATAGCCGCCACATCAGCCCGAGCTGAAAAATCAACCGCCTTGGCATCACTATCCAGCCTCGCCAGCACAGGCGCGCCGCGCGCCGCAGAAACAGCCCGTCGCATGGCTGCCAGTTGCATCAAATCTACCGTGGCAGGCGCTGATGTTGCAGATGCAAGCGATGCGTATTGATCCAGAAAAGCTTCCGCCTTGCTGACCATATCAATCATATTCTCATAGCTTTCGCGCCCATCATCGGCAAAAGTGAATAGCCCGTGATGCATTAAAACAATACCCTTAAGTTGCGACCAGTCGATACCGGCTGTTTTCTCATACACCTGCCTGGCCAGCACGAAACCCGGCATGATGTAAGGCAAAATCAATACATCATCACCGTAGATTTCTTTGAGGCGCGCCTCGCCGTCAGCGGTATTGCTGATCGTCACGACTGCATCGGCATGGGTATGATCAACAAAATCAAACGGAATAATGGCGTGTAAAATCGCTTCAACCGACGGATTGGGCGCATGCGGATCGAGCATGGCGGCGCGCTGGGCGTTGACCATGTCCGAATCGGACAGGGTTTCCAGTTGCGCCATTTTATTCAGAACATCAAGTCGCACCGGCGCAAAACCGGGTTTTTCAATTGTAGCCAGATCCCAGCCGCTACCCTTCACATACAGCACCGACTCGGTTTCCCCAAACAGGTTTTCAACCTTGGATTTGACCGACGTATTACCGCCGCCATGCAGCACCAATGAAGGCTCGCGCCCCAGCAATCGTGATGTATAAACGCGCAGCGCCAGCATATCATCGCCACACTCGGCGGCCTGTTGTTCATCCCATAAACTTTTCATCTGTGTTTTTCCTTCGCGTACCTTTGCGGCAAAAAAGGTTTCCTGTTACTGCTACGGTTTCATACGGTCACCGAGCATCAGCCCGACTGTATCATGGAACCATGCTGAACTATTCATGGAATAATTCAGAATGTGAACAATAACTTATTCTTTAATCAGCTTGCAGGTACAAATGAGGCGAAAACACCGCAATGGACAGGTTAGCCTTTACACCAGTCGCAATCATACCTTGTAATTTCGGAATCATATTCCTAGAATGCAAGGTATGTTGACGCGATGGGTAGCGGAAAGACTTCAAAAAGTAATCACACAAGCGCCTGCCATCGTGCTGCTTGGCGCACGACAAGTGGGTAAAACCACGCTTGCCAAGGTGATAGCCAAGGAAGTGGACTCGATCTATCTTGATCTGGAAGCTCCTGGTGATTTGCTCAAGCTCAGTGATGCCACTGCCTTTTTAAGCCAGCACAGCGACAAGCTGGTGATTCTGGATGAGATACAACGCGCCCCTGATTTGTTCATGGTATTGCGCGGTTTGATTGATAAAAACAGAGAACGGGGCCGAAAATCCGGGCAGTTTCTGTTGCTTGGATCAGCATCCATGGATTTGTTACGCCAAACATCCGAAAGCCTTGCCGGGCGCATTCGCTATATTGAAATGGGCGGTCTGAATGCGCTTGAGATTGAGGAGAATGTTCAAGCGCGGAACAGGCTGTGGCTTCGGGGCGGTTTCCCGGACAGCTATCTGGCTGCCGACGATGCCATGGCATTGGACTGGCTTGAGGATTTGATTCGTACTTATCTGGAACGTGATGTGCTACAGATGGGTTTTCGCGTACCAGCGGTAAGGCTGCGTCGCTTGTGGACGATGCTGGCTCATTTGCAGGGTGAGCCTGTCAACCATTCAAAATTGGGCGCTAATCTGGAAATTGATGGCAAAACGGTTGCCAGCTATATCGATATCCTCACTGACCTTTTGTTGGTCAGACGCTTGGAGCCCTGGCATGCCAATGTGAAAAAGCGGCTGGTGAAGTCTCCCCGCTATTACATCCGTGATAGTGGCATTCAACACCGCCTGCTTGGTATCGACAGTGATGATGCGTTGCTGTCCAACCCTGTGCTGGGCAAAAGCTGGGAAGGTTTCGTGATAGAAAGCATCCATTCCGTATTGCCAGTTCGCGCTGAAACCTATTATTACCGCACGGCTGCCGGGGCTGAGATTGATCTGATCATCAGGTTATCGTCATCGGAAATTTGGGCGGTGGAAATCAAACATGGTTTAGCGCCTAAACCGGGCAAGCATTACAGTAAAATCTGCGATGATGTTGGAGCAACGCAAAAATATATCGTTTACGGTGGTAAAGATGAATTTCCCGTTGGTGCAGATGTATGCATGATTTCTTTGCCGCTACTTATGAATCGACTGCAATCCATATAGGCATTTGGATCGTTCATCCCCCCTCAGGCAGGGACTGTGTGATGATTAGTCATCGAAACTGCAACGGACTTTGCCCGTAGATTGAGCAATGCAGTGGTTAAAATGCGCGAAACAAGTCGCGACGGCTTTGCTTATCTCACTCCGAATACATCACTTCCGTACCAAGCAGGGGAGCCTGGCATAGAATGCTTTGGACACCCTTGCCTTTCTGAAGTAAAAGGATGGAAACCACAAGCACAGTGATGCTATCCAATTTTTTATCGAGCAATTTGGGCCGTTCTTTTAAAACATACCCATCATGATGAAAATAACTACCAAGAAAAGAATCTTCCCCCATGAGGGGTTTCCCCATTTCAACATCTAGCCCTAGCCTTGCACGAAGAATATGGATTGTATTTGCACACCATTTTTTTATCTGCTTTGAATCACCTGAGTGTTTCACCTTTGATCGAGCGAATATCTTGATTTGAGACTTGTCCCAATCTAGGGAGACTGAAACATTCACCTTTCCGACATCAGGAACATCCAGTCCATCTAAGTCTTTTCTCAATTGCATGAAGCCCCATTCAAGCATCGTTACGGGTTCTTTGATTAAAAAACGTACAGCTGCATTCGGTTCAGCAATAGCCCAATTTGAGGATGCTAATATCGCCATAAATACTATTAAAATTTGATAGTGCATAAGTTCTCCCATAAATATCTGACGTTATGAATTCAGCGCTTGAAGAGCTGCTTTTAG
>CAYUBK010000002.1:0-33963 GCA_964442955.1 uncultured Zetaproteobacteria bacterium
CTGTACGGTGTCGGTGGATACCATGAAAGCAGAAGTGATGCGTCAGGCCATTGATACAGGTGCGCGCATCGTTAATGATGTCAGTGCGCTTCGGCATGATACTGACTCCCTGCGCGTGGTGGCGCAAACAGGGGTAGATATCTGCCTGATGCATATGCAGGGCAAGCCTGAAACGATGCAGCAGCAGCCGGAATATGGTGATGTTGTTCAGGAAGTAATTGTTTTTTTTACACAGCGCATTGACGCATGTTTGCAGGCTGGCATCAAAAGAACCTCTATCATACTTGACCCTGGCATCGGTTTTGGCAAACGCTTGCAGGATAATCTAGCCCTGATCCGTGCTATTTCCCGTTTCAAAAGCGCATTTAACTTGCCTGTCTTGCTCGGACTGTCCCGTAAATCATTTCTGGGCCAGTTAACCGGAGCAGGCGTTGACGATCGCGAACTCGAAACCGCCGTAGCCAGCTCCATGGGTATTGCTTACGGCGCCGACATGCTGCGCATTCATGATGTAGCTCTACAAAAGCGAGCGATCCGGGTGGCTTCCGCTCTTAGCGGGTCGAAATTGTAAGCAATTCTGCTTTTTCCTTGCAAGCTGACATAATTGAACTATCCTGACTTCGTATGTTTTTCCTTGGTGTTTTTTTCAGTAACAATATAAACAAACATGTCCCCTGCCCGGATAACTTACGCTAATGGGTAGTTGGCAATTTGGCTTGACGGATATCGTGGATATCACGGTGGTAGCCATCGTAGTCTATTTTTTCCTGCGCCTGATTCGCGGCACGCGCGCGGTACAGATGTTGATTGGCGTCGCTGTGGTGGTGGTCACCTATCAGTTGGCGCGCGTATTCGGCCTGTTTACCGTCGAATGGATGTTTGGCCATTTCTTCTCGGCCTTTATGGTCATTCTGGTTGTGTTGTTTCAGCATGAAATTCGGCGAGCGCTGATGCGCGTGGCTGTCAACCCTTTGGCTGCGGGTAATGAGCCGAACGAAGCTATGGTCGAAGCCATGGTTGAATCTGCCTTTGCACTCGTTCACCGTGGTTGGGGCGGATTACTGGTCATTGAGCGTGATACCGGCTTGCGCCATTTGTTTGATTCGGGCGTGGAACTGGATGCGCCTTTACGCCCGGATGTCATTCAAACCCTGTTTTGCACCGATGCGCCCATGCATGATGGAGCGGTAGTAATTGACCCGGATGTTGGTGGAGGTCGTATTGTAGCGGCGCGCGTGCTGATGCCGCTGGCGCAGGCCAATGCTGTACCCGGTTCGTATGGTACACGGCACCGGGCTGCGGTCGGACTAACTGAAGAAACCGATGCCCTGGTCATTGTCGTATCCGAGGAAACTGGCGAAGTGCACCTGGTGGAAGGCGGGCAAATGGGCGCCCCTCTGAACAGCCTGCAATTGCACCATGCGTTGGAGCAACACTTCGCATCGATAGCACGACAAACAAAAAGTGCCGGCTCATCGATGTCAGGAAAAGTCGAATGAAACAATCCATCGATCTGTTTCGACGCTATAACCTGCAATTCTGGGCGGTTGTTATCGCCATTGCCTTATGGCTTCAGGTTCATGGTCAGGGCGAAGGCTCTGTCAGCATGGACGTACCATTACAGGTGCAGGCTTTGCCTGCGGATATGGTGATTGTAAATGATTTGCCGGATCATGTCCGGGTGACCATTACCGGATTGCAGTCCCGCCTGAAAGATTTACGCCAACAGGATTTAATTATGCCGGTTAATGCCTCTGATTTAACCACGCCAGGTGTGGTCGAGCGTGCGCCACACATTTCCGCCCTGACGCTACCGGTTGGCCTGCATATCGAGAAAGTGCAGCCGGATCGCTTTGAATTGCAGGTAGACAGGCTGGTCACACGTTCCGTGCCGGTGAAAGCGCATTTTGAACTGCCTGAGGGCTGGCAGGTGAAGATTGTTAGTATTAAACCGAAGCAGGTGAAACTCACCGGCCCTGAAGTATGGCTGGAAGCGCTGCGTGCAGTAGATACGGCGCCAATTCGACTCGATTTGAAAGCGGGTTCTTTTGAAACAAAAACGGGCATTGAAAGCCCATCTGGCAAAGCAATCAGATTAAGCAAGGGCAAGGTTGAAATTGTTGTGAAGGGACTATTATTGCAGAAAACATCGCAACGCCATCATCCTGCTGCCACAGAGGGGAAATCATGAGACGTTATTTTGGCACAGATGGCGTGCGCGGCACGGTCAACAAAAACCCCATGACGGCTGAATTTGCCCTGACGCTCGGTCGTGCGGCAGGCCATGTGCTGACCCGCCACCTGTCCCATCAACCTCAAATTCTTATTGGCAAGGATACGCGATTATCCGGTTATATGATTGAATCGGCCCTGTGCGCCGGCTTGACCGCACAAGGCATGAACGTATTACTGGTCGGTCCGATTCCGACACCGGCCGTGGCCTATCTCACCCGTAGCCTGCGCGCTGATGCTGGCGTCATGCTTTCTGCATCGCATAACCCTGCCGGTGATAACGGCATCAAGTTTTTTGCTGCCGACGGATTCAAGCTGCCGGATGAGATTGAACTGGAAATCGAGGCATGCATTGATGCCCTGCCACCATTGCCTCCAGCACTGGAAATCGGCAAGGCGGCTCGCGTCGATGATGCACGTGGCCGCTATATCGAATTTCTCAAAAGCTCCATGCCTCGCGGCATGCGGCTTGATGGGTTCAAAGTGGTCATCGATAGCGCCAATGGCGCTGCCTATGATGTTGCGCCCCGCTTACTACGGGAACTGGGCTGTGATGTGATCAGCCTGCATGACGAACCGGATGGTTATAATATCAACCGCGAATGCGGCTCGACCTACCCCGAAGCCATGACGCGGCGTGTGGTTGAATCCGGTGCGGATATCGGGCTGGCATTGGATGGCGATGCCGATCGCCTGATTGCCTGTGATGCCAATGGGCGCATTGTCGATGGCGATCGCGTCATCGCAATTCTGGCCGAGCATACGCATAGCTCAGGTGATCTGACCGGCAATGGTGTAGTGACCACGCTGATGAGCAATATGGGCCTGGAACGCTATTTGGGCGGCATGGGCTTAACCATGCATCGTGCGGCAGTAGGCGATCGATATGTACTGGAAATGATGCGGGATAAAGGCTGCAATATTGGCGGCGAACAATCCGGCCATATGATTCTGCTCGATCACAATACGACCGGCGATGGCCTGATGACCGGCCTGCAACTGCTCTCAGCCATGAGCGAGCAGAACAAACCCTTATCCGGTATGGCTGCAAATATGACCTTATTCCCTCAAAAGCTATGGAATGTTGTCATGTCTGAACGTAAGGACGTACTGGCCGATACGCAGGTGAAAAAGCTGATTAGGGATGCCGAATCACGCCTCGGCGGCAATGGTCGAATCAATGTACGCATGTCCGGCACCGAGCCGAAACTGCGCATTATGATTGAAGCAGAAGATGAAGGACTGATGCTGGATATCGGTGAGCCGCTGACTGAAGCGATTCGTGAAAGGTGTGGAAGTGGGTGAGGAGTGAAGCGTGATGAGTAAGGTGGGAGGGGTAAAAACTCTTTTCTCCTCACTCCTGACACCTCACCCCTAACAAATCCTACGCATGCCCTACCTGATCGGATAGCTGGCTGCGTTCTATACCCATGCAACGCGCGCCGAAGTCCCAACGACTGTCTGGCGGTTCCTGAAACACAATCTGATGGCTGGCCGGCGCAATCAGCCAGTCGTTATTGAACAATTCAGCTTCCAGCTGTCCGGCATGCCAGCCGGCATAACCGAGCATCAACATATAATGCTCAGGCCCGTCTCCACGCCCCAGGTCCTCCAGCACATCGCGCGATGCGGTCAGGTGCAAATCCGGCGTAACCAGCATGGTCGATTCATAGATCTGCCAGCCATCGTGCAATACAAACCCTCTGAAGTCGTCCACCGGGCCGCCTTCAAATACGCTGGCCAACGGCACAGACACCTTCGTGCATGAATCGGATATACCTATACCCAGATCTTCCAGCACTTCCGGCACGCCAATATCCCTTGGCCGATTAATCATCAAACCCATGCAACCTTCATCATCGTGGTGGCAGACCAGTATCACGGCATCTCTGAACACAGGATCCTGTAACGAGGGCGACGCAAGCAAAATCTGGCCGGCGAGTTGATTAATCTGCATGCAACCTCCTGTGACTTTATCGGGTCAGATCACCCATTTTCCGCGCCATTGTAATGGCAGCCAGCAGACTAGAGCAGGATACGCTGGATTGGCCTACCCGGTCAAGTGCAGTGCCGTGATCAACACTGGTACGTATAAACGGCAAGCCCAGCGTCACATTCACCGCCTCTCCGAAACTCAGCGTCTTGATCGGAATCAGCGCCTGATCATGGTAACAACAAATCATGGCATCGTACTGGCTGCGAACAGCGGCAGAAAACACCGTATCGGCCGGCAACGGATCTGTGACCTGAATACCCTGCCTGCGCGCCTGCGCGGCAGCTGGCGCCAGAATATCGATTTCCTCACGACCAAAATGGCCCTGCTCGCCGGCGTGCGGATTCAGGGCGCATAAAGCCAGGCGCGGTGTTTTAATCCCGAAACGACTGCGCAGATCATGCTCGACGATTTGCAAGCATTTCAGTGTTTCGTCCACACTAAGCGCATCCGGCACATCCCGAATAGCCAAATGCGTGGTTAGTAAAGCCACGCGAATATGCTCGGAGGCGAGCATCATAACAAAATGCGATTGATCTTCGGCACCAGCTTCAGTGAACGATGTTTTTACCTGGGCAACCGTATGTTGAGCCGCAAGATGAGCCAGAAACTCTGTATGACCGGGAAATGCGAAACCCGCACTACGTAATACCGCTTTTTCTATCGGGCCGGTCACCAGAGCGGCTGCGTCACCGTTCAGGCAAGCCTGCGCTGCCACCTCAATACAACGAATAACTGCTTGTGCCGTTTCCGGTGCGGGCTCCCCTGCTGTGACAGGGGCGCTGCTTTCTGAACCCAAAGGGTTCCAGCAACTCAATCCGGCAGCATTCGACACCGAATCGACCTTGGCATCTTCCAAGTTGCCGAACTCACTCACGGGAATATGCATACCAATCAGTTTTGCACGATCCTGTAACCAGCAGGCAGGGGCAACAATAATGCATTGCTTCAACGCATTAGGTTGATTCGCATAAGCGCGGATAATGCAATCAGAACCAATCCCAGCAGGTTCTCCAGCAGTAATTAGAAAGTGTCGCATATCAATCTAAGGAACTGGAAGCGAAGAGTTGCCTCATGAATCGGGTACTGCAGTCAGTTCACGGGTGATTTTCCAGTCGGATTCACCTTTTTCCATGATTAGTAATTTATGACTCAGTTCATGGTAGCTACCCGCTTGATATGTTTGCTCGAATTCAACACGCACTTGACCCTGAGCTATCGGCGCAATCCGGATGTCCCGAATACCAATCTGAATAAATGGCTTGTTCTCAATTCGTTTCGTTCGGTGTGCCTTCCATGCAGGGATACCGCTAAAGCTCCCGCCAGGATTAAAATGATCTGAATATATAGCAAAATAGGCATCCAAATCCCTATTACTCCATGCTTGGCGCCATTGTTCGAGTTTGGATTTCAGCGCATCTTCGTCCGATTTCGAGAATGCTTTCTGCTGCTGTTTGACGGCTTCCTGAAGGGATGCTCGGGTCGTATTCAGTTCTTTAATATTTGCCTCGGGACATGGTTGGTACCGTAAACTGGCTTCAGCCCTCAGGCTGGAAATCCAGCGCGGCACCTGCTCCTGCATTTTCACATTGGTCAGAATCTGGGTGATTTTGTCACGATTGGCTTGCAGAGAATTCGGATCGACATGCCGGCGTGCAATCAGGCGAATAATATGCAGGCCAAACTTGGTCTTAACAACGCCACTGGTCTCGCCCGCTTTCATGGAAAACACAGCCTTTTCAAATTCCGGCAGCATGGCGCCCTTCCTGAACCAGCCCAGATCGCCGCCCCGGCTGGAACTGGGGCCCTGTGAAACTTCTTTCGCTCTGGTCGCAAAAGCCTCATCGCTGGCGCCGTCCATATCGCCAGCAATATCTTCAGCCCGTTGGTGAATTTTGGCGATCGCGGCTTCATCTGCCGAGCTAGGTATTTGTAACAGGATATGACGTGCATGCGCCTCATCATAACTTTCACCAACCGTTTCCGGCTCTTTCCAACGCTCATTCAGCACCTTGAGAACATGGAAGCCGGAAGGTGAACGAATCGGGTCGGTCAAACCATTCACGGGGAGATCAAAAGCCGGGGCAAAGCGCTGCGTGATCGTGCCCTTGCCAAACCAGCCCATCACCCCCTGCTGCTGCCGGTCAGGTGACTCCGAATAAATGGCTACCAACTGAGCAAAGTCTTTGCCCGCCTCCAGTTGTTTACGAATATTGCGTACTTTGTTGCGTACACTGGCCAATAATTCGGGTGAAGGCTCGCCAGGCAGAGAAAGAAAAATCTGACCCAGCTGGATTTCCCTGCGGGACTTGGGCACGGCAAGATATTTTCTATAATATTCCTTAATTGATTCTTCGGAGACTTGTAGTTTGCTGCGAACGGCAACATTGATCAGTTTACTGATCAGTATCTGATCTCGCAGATTTTCCGTGAACTGCTCATAGTCCAGACCCTGTTGCTTTAGTGCATCTTTGAGCTGACTGGGAACCATGCCATTTCTGGATGCCAGTTTTTCTATGGCATTATCCAGTTCTTCCTTGCCAACTTTCAAACCCAGTTTTCTAGCTTGCTGCAACTGCAAAATTTTAGCTACGCGCGCATCCAGTGAACGCTGGTTAAGCGCTACGGTAGATGGTAAAAATGTCGAACCGGACTGACGCAACTGCATGAGGATGGTATTCGTATCTTGCTGGATATCATAACAGGTTACAGCCTCGTTATTGACGATGGCGGCAATACTATCGAGCGGTTCCGCCCTGGCTGGCAGGGTCAACAACAGCATAACAGTTAATAAAACAGGGAAATGCATCAAGCCTCCAAAGGCATGGGATGAGGGTGTTGGTGGCTTAACATGAAACAAACAACGCGCGCCAGCTAGTTTTCAGACGCTTCCGAAAAACCACATCAAAATCAGGAGCCAACGCTACCCAGCCCCTTGAATTCGAGCAATAGACGGAAACCGAAATTGGACGCTGTGCTGGTGCCGGTAGGCCGGTTCACCCGATATCCTTCAACCCCCAGCTTCCAGCAGGCATGGTTGTATTGCAGGCCGATGGCGGTCTGCTGTGACAATTTGAGCGCCAGATCATATTGCCAGCGTGCAGTGGCTTGCCAGCGAGTATTCAGGCTGGTGCTGGCGTTGATATCCAGCAGCTGGGCCGGAGTAGCATAACGGGCATCGGTAAACTGGTAACCGGCATACACACGGTTGCCGGGCGATATCGTCCAGTCCACCGATGAAATGATAGTCGCCCAGTAGCGCTCTGCCGTATTATACTGGCCGCTGCTATAAATACGCATGCTATCAAAAGGCTGCCAGACCAATTCACCAAGCAGGTTGGAAAACGGGCGTGTGGGAGCAGCTTGCAGCGCACTGTCCACACTTTTCCTCAACAGATCGTAAGTGCCACCGGCCCGGACAGTCAGCACATCACGGGCAGCCACTGAGTCCGCCGCTTTTGTTTGCAGCCGACTTTCGAGTAACAGGCTGATACGGCTGGTTTTTTCGATGCGGTCATAGCCTGAATAGCGATTTCCTGAGAGTAGATTGCTCCAAGTCAGCAATCCAAAAGCCGAATCGAAATTCGGCAGCACAGACTGATCAGGTGCATCAATATAATCATACCGTACAATCGGTGAAATCACATGTCGCCAGCCACGATCAGCGCCGATATGCTCTAAATCGGAACGTATTTGCAAACTTGCTTCGCCGGTCGTGCGGCTCGGCGTGGCACCGGCCAGAGCAGCGCTTTGATTTAACCAGTAACGCGTATGTTGCGCCCCGCCGCTCAACGTGGCGACGATGCCTCCGCCGGACAGTTCCCACGGAATTTCAACATACGGATGTAGATTCACGCGCCAGCCATCAATGCCGCTACGGCGGTCAAAACGAGTGCTTTGCTGATCAAAGTGGAAAATGGCATGGGGCGATAATGACCATTGAATATTACTCTGTAATCGCGGCACAATCTGTAATGTCGTCGCATTGCTGTTCAGTCGCATATTCTGCTGGTGTGCAGCCTGAATCAGCCAATCGGCTTGCAGATCCCCGTATTGTATCGAATCAAACTGCAGTGCCTGCGACAACGTGGCCGTGCTTTGCAGATAAATGGAACTGATCTCGCCGCCGGTCGCATAATCGGCCAGGAAATCGTGATCATTGACATGATCGGCCTCGGCATCAAAGCGCATGCCGGCAGGCAACCGCCAGTGCAGATCACCCTGCAAACGGCTGCGATTACTTCCGGTAACAGTATCATTGATGCCGGCGACATTAATCGTTTCCCTGCCCCATGTGGACATGTGGCGTAATTCAGCCTCACCCATCACCCCGCGTGCGCTCATCCAGTGCGGCGTCAATGTCATATCCCAATTGGCTGCCGGAGCAAAATAATAGGGTAGCGATATTTCTGTACCGCGTCGTTTGCCGCTGCCGACTTTAGGCGTCAACAGGCCGGACTTCCTTTTCAGCGGCTGTTGCCACCACGGAGCATATAATACCGGCACACCCCACAGCTCAAAACGGCTGTGCGTCGCAGTCAGACTGCCATCATGGCCGTCGAGCACGGCATGTTTAGCCGCAATACGCCATGATTCCTGATCAATCGGACAGGAGGAAAATGTCAGCTCATCCGCCTCATAGGTTTGATCGTCGATGCGTTTTACCCGTTCAGCCACCAGGCGTTCGCCACCCGGCAAAGTGATCACGGCTTTTTGCATATTGCCGGTTTTACTGCCTGTGTGCATGGTCGCCTGTTCGGCGCTGATCATCGCCTTGTCCGATTTAATGATGACATGCCCTTTTGCTTCCAGCACATGTTCATTGGTTCGATAGGTCACTTCATCAGCAGTCAGCGTATCAAATTGACGCTTGATAACGACATGCCCGTGCGCAATCACCACGCCATCGGCTGTGCGGCTAATCTGATCGGCATCAATATCGACTGGCGCGGCAAATGCAGGCGACGCAAGCACAAACAGCTTGGCACTGATAACAGCAGGAAATAAAAAGCGCAGGCGCAGCATGGCGAGGCAAGCTATCCTACAATTTGCATGCGTCCACCAGATCCGGCACTACGGACAAAGTCTGAAAAGCGACGATGTCCTTATTCTGCAGGCTTGATTGCGAAACCGAGATAATTGACCGACAGATCATCACTAAGTGAAAAGTGATCGGTCAGCATGGCATAGCTCATGCCTTTGATGTCTTTCGTTTGCAGACCTGCATGGCGCAAGGCGCTGTTCATTTCCGACGGCTTGATGAACTTGGCATAATCGTGCGTACCTTTGGGCAACCAGCCGAGGATATACTCCGCCCCCAGAATCGCCTTGATATACGATACCGGATTGCGATTCAGGGTGGCAAAAAAGAAATGCCCGCCCGGTTTAATCATGGCCGCACAAGCCGCCACCGTGCGCGGCACATCCGGCACATGCTCCAGTACTTCCAGACAGGTTACCGCATCATAAGTTTCAGCGTGAGTCTCAGCCCAGTTTTCCGCATCGTTTTCGACATATTCAACTGCCACACCAGACTGCTCGCTATGCAAGCGCGCCACGCCGAGTGCCTTGGGTGAACGGTCAAGGCCGGTCACGCTGGCGCCGCGCGCCGCCATATTTTCAGCCAGTAAACCGCCACCGCAGCCGACATCCAGAATCTTGCTGTCGGCAAATGGAACCTGCCGGCCAATATAATCCAGCCGCAGCGGATTGATTCTGTGTAATGGTTTGAACTTGCCGGTCGGGTCCCACCACTCTTCAGCCATGGCCTCGAATTTGGCGATTTCTTCTGTGTCGAAATGTTGTGTCGTTTGCATACTCGAAAGCATGTCCGCGCTGCGCCATGAAGGCAAGCTTGCAGTCCCAACCGGCGCACTGATAAATCGAAAATGGCCAAGGGTCATACTACGCAATAAGTCATGACCGGCACAGGCACCAGCACAAAATCGCATAAAAGCGGTGAGCCATCAATTCATCATGCCTCATCACCCTTGAGTAACCCAAGTCAGGCGCCGTTATTTAAAACGCCGTTTCCATTACAAATGAGGCATAAGGTCTTATGTTATAAATCAATAAAACTTGATTTATGAGCTATAAAAGTGCAATTTATGCCTCATGATTTGGAATTGGCAACAAAAAGAGTGGCCTGAGTTTGATTATGATGCCAAGGAACTTAAAACTCACGAGGATTTATTCCTGCTGGATGCTGGTAAATTGCTTGGCGCTTTTTCGCACTTTGATGAGCATGATAAGCTGAAGCTGACCATTGAACTGATCGGCAATGAGGCATTGAAAAGCTCAGAGATTGAAGGTGAGATATTGAATCGTGACAGTCTGCAATCATCGATTCGTCGCCATTTTGGTTTAGCCGTAAAAGCGCAGCGAATTCCACCTGCTGAACTGGGTATGGCAGAAATGATGGTCGATCTGTATCAACATTTTGAACACCCCCTTAGCCACAAAACGCTGTTTCACTGGCATGATCAGTTGATGATGGGGCGCAGAGATTTGTATGATGTTGCCTGTTATCGTACTGGTAAAGAACCGATGCAGATTGTGTCAGGCTCTATTTATAAGCCCAAAGTACATTTTGAAGCACCGCCTGCATCACGCCTGACCGATGAGATGGCCGCATTTATCGCCTGGTTTAATCGCACCGCACCGGGTGGCAAAACACCATTGCCAGCGTTAACCCGTGCCGGGCTTGCGCATATGTATTTTGTCACCATTCACCCATTTGAAGATGGTAATGGTCGTTTGGCCAGGGTATTGAGTGAGAAAGCTTTGGCTCAAAGCTTAAGGCAGCCCACACTGATTGCCTTGTCACATGTAATTGAGAAACATAAAAAAGATTATTACGCCCAATTAAACAAACATAACCACACACTGCACATCACTTCGTGGTTAAATTATTTTGCTGATACGGTGCTTGAAGCAGTTGCCCATTCACAAAGTCTGATGGGGTTCCTGATCAGCAAAGCAAGGCTTTATGACTGCTTGCGAGGCAAGCTCAATGCAAGGCAAGAAAAAGCACTTGGCCGAATATTCAAAGAAGGCCTGGAAGGTTTCAAAGGCGGCCTGTCGGCGGAGAACTATATTAAAATCACAGCCACATCGCGTGCAACCGCCACCAGGGATTTGCAGAAACTGCTGGAGCTTGGAGCTTTAAAGAAAACAGGCACATTGAAAAGCACACGCTATTGGCTGGATTTGTAAACAAGGAACTGACATAGCTCAGCTTACGAAAAATAAAATTGCAATAATTGAGAAAAAGTTAAACAATCGTCCAAGGAAATGTCTGGGCTTTCAAACCCCAAATGATGTTTTCAATCAATTACGCAATGGTGCACTTCATAGTTGAATTCGCCCCCGGACTGACCGGACTGATGGACCCGGACTGATGCGGACGGATGACCGACCCGGACTGATGACCCAGACTGATTATTGGCCACAAAATCAGCCATTGAGAGAAAGTGAAACTCAAAAAGATATTTTCAAGGCAACCTCAACATCACTCTGAACGGGCTTGTCCAACAAACGGTTCAGATCGTGGCTCGCTTCGCTCTTACGATCTAACCTTATTCGTTATATCTCTGATATTCATGATTCCAATGTTCTTCGTAAATCTTCTGTAAAGATCTCTAGTGATTCCAGATACTCTTGGCATGCCCCGAGCAATTCTCTTTTTCCATCAGGATAGTCTTCAAGGAGCCAGCGAGGCTGTGTGAAGACGCTATACTCCGTGTTAAGGATTTCTTCTAACGAAGTAAAATGATATTTACTTGGGGATTGGCCGGGTGCACTTGCCCTCATTACAAAAGTGATTTCATTTTTATCAGGGTTTGGATACCTTTCCATAAGTTCAAACCCAAGCGGCAAATAAGCCTGCTTTTGGTAGTAATTCCTTTGATCTCGGAAATACTTTGCAGCATTGGTAATTAAGTGTTTATCTCGTATTCTTTTATACTCTTCTTTGCCTTTTTCAAATTCTGGCGCAATTTGCTTCTGCACATGAAAAGTAATGCTTCTAGCCGCAGAGAGAAATGCGGAAAAATGAAAGAGTACAAGTTTTGGAAATCGTTGGTTTGAGCTAATGCCGTTTAAAAAATATTGTGACTCTTCTATCTTCATATATATGGGCAGCCATTTTCCAGATTCAAACCGATGCAGCCCTTTCATTCTTAGTGCCATCCCATTGAGATATAACGACCTGCATGAGGGGCGGGAGCGCAGCGAGCGTCCCTCTCTATGTTTGGTTAGTTGCTTGTTTATCCAAAGCACTACCACTCATCATAACTATCTTGAGATATTATACTCTCAGATTTAATTGTATTGGGAGAAAGCTCATCTCCTTGATAGAATACAACAGTTCTAGCTCCAACACTTAACCCCAATTCCCTAAAGGCTCGCACTTCTATTTTAGTTAATCCACCTTCAACTTCTTCCATTGGGTGTATAATTATCAAAGGCGCAATAAAGCGTATTTTCCCCAGCCTTTTCAAAACACCTTGGATTAATTTTTGAGCAATAAAAAAATCAGCAATTAAAGTCCGAGGATGCTCAAAAGGATTTAGAACTTCATTATCTGAATGTTGTTTAAAAGCGGCTTTATTTCCGACTTCAAATACAGATTTTTTACCTTTTTTATTTACCTCTATTTGAACTAAAGGCTTTTCATCAAAAACATTTAAAGTTTTTATATTGGTAACTTTAAGGCGGTTTTTCCATATTTGGATATATAAAGTCGTTCCAAACTTTTTTAATAAAAACTGAAACATTAACTGATTACCTCTTGCAACTAACAGTATTGATATAAGGAATTAATTCCTTGTTTTTCTCTGATATATACGGACATCATTCCCTCATATCTTATATTATCCAGAAACAAGGACAAAGCACGATCGTCTCGGATAAACTCTCATATCAGTGAGTACCGCTCAAGCCTATGAAACCAGTCGATGAAACTAGTTTCCAACGTGCCCTCATGCAAACCAATTGAACCATTGCGGAATTTGATCGCTGCCATAGCCATGATTGTGTTATTTGCAAGTGGTTCTGGCTAGCGTACACGGGTGTTCGCTCGTATTGTATTCATCAGAGTTTTACAGGCTATTCCCACGCTGCTGGGCGTGGCGACGCTGGTATTTTTTCTGTTGCATTTGGTGCCGGGCGACCCGGTTGATGCGCTGCTCGGTGAAACAGCCATGCCGGCGGATCGTGAGGCGCTGCGCCAAGCGCTGCACCTGGATCAGCCGATTCTATATCAATATGGCCACTACCTGTCCGGCTTGAGTTCTGGCGACTGGGGCGCAAGTCTGGTGGATCATCGCCCTGTACTGGCGCGCATTCTGGAGCGCGTACCGGCCACGGCACAACTGGCGCTGGCTAGTTTACTGCTGGCTGTACTGCTGGCGCTGCCACTGGGTTATGTATCGGCAAAGCGCGCCGGTAAATTTCAGGATACGGCTGCGATGGGGTTTTCTCTGATCGGCGTCTCGATTCCCAATTTCTGGCTGGGGCCGGTGTTGATGCTTGTGTTTGCGGTAGGACTGGGTTGGTTACCTGTTTCCGGCATGGATCAACCGGGTTCTATCATCTTACCAGCCATCACATTGGGCACAGCGCTGGCCGCAGTGCTTTCGCGTATGACGCGTTCTTCATGGCTGGAGGCGATGAGTACTGATGCCACGCGCACCGCGCGCGCTTTCGGTGTTTCTGAACGCATGATCTGGTGGCGACATGCAGCGCGTCTGGCTGCAGTGCCAGTGCTTACCATGTTCGCGCTGCAACTGGGCGCAGTGCTGGGCGGAGCTGTGATTACCGAAACGGTCTTCGACTGGCCGGGGCTCGGCCTGTTAACCATTGAAGCCATCCAGCGCCGCGATTATCCGCTGGTGCAGGGTTGTGTGCTGATCATTGCCGGGTTTTATGTGCTGGCTAATTTGTTGGCTGATGTGCTCGGGCTATGGCTCGACCCCAGACAGAGATTACCGGAGTGAGTCGCAAGTATGTCTAAATCGGCGGTATATCTGGCACAGGCGTGCCTTCTGTTGCCTTTACTGGTGTTGATGGCTGCGATATTCACAGGGCAAAACGGGCATGCCATTGATCTGGATGACGTGTTAAGTGGCATGTCCGGCTTGCACTTGCTCGGCACCGACGCACTGGGGCGCGATGTGCTGGCCCGATTATCTGAAGGGCTGCAACTGTCTTTGACGGTCGGTCTGAGTGTTGTGTTATTCGGTGGCATGGTCGGCATTTCCATCGGTATGATTGCCGGGTGGCAAGGCGGTTGGGTGGATGCATTGCTGATGCGCATTGCCGATATTGTGCTCTCTTTCCCCGGCATTCTGCTGGCCATTGCACTGGCTGCGATGCTCGGCCCCGGCATCGAGAACCTGATCATGGCACTGGTGGCAGTCGGCTGGGTCGGTTTTGCGCGACTTACCCGCGTACAGGTGCTGTCGATTAAATCCATGTCGTTTGTGGAAGCGGCCATCGCTAATGGTTCTGGCGCCCCCTATATCGCCGTTCGTCACCTGCTGCCGAATATTGCTGCGCCACTGCTGGTCGAGGCCAGCTTCGGGCTGGCTGCAGTGATTATCGGTGAAGCAGGGTTGTCATTTCTCGGCGTCGGTGTGCAGCCACCGGATGCCTCACTTGGCACGATGATTCGCGAGGGTTCGCGACTGATGCTTGTATCCTCCGCGCTGGTGGTCTGGCCGGGACTGATCCTGTTTTCACTGGTTATGGCCGTCAATCTTCTGGGCGACGCACTCAGGGATAAACTGGATGTACGAACGGAAGGAAATGAACCGGAATAGTTATTTGTGGATTAATCCGTACCGCAGCACCGGGCAGATATAAAATCAAGCTGTGCAAGGGCGGCATCGAAATCATAGGCGGCAAGATGTTGTCGCAAAGCCAGCACATGCGCAGTGCAATCACTGTCGGCTAACGCGATGGTCAGTTCATCAATATGTTCAACCGCATCGCCATCGTAGTCTTGCAGTAGCGCCCGCATTCTGGCGATGGCACTAGCGGCATCCACTACGGGTTCGTCAGAAACCTGCTGCACATGCTTCGCTTTCCACGCATTCAAACCTTCAATCACTTCCATCATAGAGCTTTCTGCATCGGTCAACAGCTCAGGTTTAATCGGCGCACCGGAGATCAGGGCTGATTCAAGCCTGCTCGCAGTTTCATACAGCGTATTCGCACCTATATTTCCACTGACACCTTTCAGGGCATGGGCCAAATGAGCTGCTCGTTTCCTGTCATCGGATGCCAGCGCATCACGAATGGCTTGCAGCGCACTCGCCTGTGAATCACGAAACTTGTACAGAATCTTTCGGTATAGGGGTTGATCACCAGCCACCCGCTTCAAGCCATCACCCACATCAATGCCGGATAGACCGGTGAAATCCAGCCCTGCTTCATGCTCAGGTGGAACGGCCATTGCAGGCAGCAAACGCTCTGCCGCATCCACCTGCGATTTTCTAATCCAGCGAATCAGCGTGGCATACAGCAGATCCGGGTCGACCGGCTTGCTGACATGGTCGTTCATGCCGGCTTCAAGGCATTCCTTACGATCGCCGGGCATGGCATTGGCGGTCATGGCAATGATGGGCAAATCATGGAACTGCGCATCGGCGCGAATCAAACGCGTTGCTTCCAGTCCATCCATAACCGGCATCTGCATATCCATCAGCACGCCATCAAATGCATCGCTGCGCACAGCTTCTACCGCCTGCTGCCCGTTGTGTACGATACTCAGACTGACGCCCACTCTGGCCAATAGCCCCTCGGCCACCTGCTGGTTGATTTCATTATCCTCTACCAGCAGCAGGCGCGTGCCATGCAATGATTGCAATGCATCCTGTGGTACCGGTTGATATGCCTGCTGCACCGCAATGGCATCAGCACAACCCGGTGTAAAAGGAATACTGAAGTGAAAACAGCTGCCCTTCCCCGGTTCACTCTCCACGCCAATTTCTCCGTGCATCAATTCCACTAGCTGCTTGCAAATAACCAATCCCAGACCAGTGCCGCCGTATTGGCGCGTGATGGATGTATCGGCCTGCGAAAAAGCCTGAAACAGATTCGACTGCTGCTCTTCGCTCATGCCAATGCCGGAATCACGCACATAAAATTGCAACACGATTTCCGAATCACTCTGTTCCAGCACTTCCACGCTAACCTCAACCTGCCCCTGCCCGGTAAACTTCACTGCATTATTCACCAGGTTGAGCAGCACCTGCCCCAGCCGCATTGAATCGCCATGCAAGGGGGGTAAATCCAGCGGATAATCGAATAATAACTCCAAACCCTTCGCATTGGCGCCCACACCATTCACGCTGGCAACATGATCCAGTGTTTCGGCCAGATGGAAGTCCACCGCCTCAAGGCTCAACTTGCCAGCCTCAACTTTGGAGAAGTCCAGGATATCGTTGATAATCACCAGCAGCGATTCTGAAGCACTCATGATTTTATTCATGTAATCGCGCTGCTGCGGGTCTGCGGCGCCATCCAGCGCCAGGTGCGTCATGCCGATCACGGCATTCATCGGCGTACGGATTTCATGACTCATATTGGCCAGAAAATCGCTCTTGGCCTGCGCTGCTGCCAATGCCTTGTCTCGCGCCCCGGCCAGTTCCTGCGTACGCTTCTCCACCTTCTCTTCCAGAATATGGCTGTGGTCTTCCAGTTGGGCATAGGAGCGCCTGAGTGAATCGGCCATCTCCTCCAGTGCCGACACCAGCAAACCGATTTCATCATCGGTGCGGATACTGATATGGGGCGTGGCAGTAAAATCGCCTCCTGCCAGTTCATGCGAAAAGGTAACCAGTTTCTGGATCGGGCGTGTCCATCTGCGGGCAAAGAAATAGACAGCCAAAGCACCCAGAATCAGGAACAGCAATGCCGTCACACTGGCCCGAAAGACCGCATTTCTGATTTCACCATCAATATAGGATTGCGACTTTTCCAGCAGGCTGTTCAACTCATCCAGCGAAAAGCCCAGACGCAGCACGCCCCACTGCGTCTCATGCAAATGAATCGGCACCACCATTTCCATAAACGCATGTCCATCTATGTCAAAATGATGGTGCATACGCGCTTTCTGGCCGGAGGCAAATTCAGATTCAGGGCCAGATAGAATATGTTGCCTGAGCGCTTTATCGAGATGTGCGCCGATCGCTAACTTGGGCTTATCGCCCTTCATTAAAATCACATAGCGCAGATCATCGATATCGCGAACCACATCCTGCAAAAATTCATTGGCCAGCGACAAGCGATACGTTGCGATCAGATTCTCGACATGGCCGGACATTTGATTGGCCGCCTTGATTGCTTTTTTATTCACCTGCTCATCGAGAAATGCACTGTGCATGGCCAGCGCGCCTTTCAGACTGTGGCGCTGCGCATTCACCTGCAACAGGGTCAATAGCACCACCAATATGACAATCATACCGGCCATGGCCACCATCAGTTTCCAGCGTATACCGCGCCGGATGCTTATGCGTTCCACATTGCCTGAATCACCCATAACGCCAACATACTTCTGCCGACTCAAATCAGCAAGGAGTCATCATTCAAGTAACCATTCAACCAACCATTCGAGTTGCCCGTTCGCGATGATAGAGCTACCTGTTAATAAACCGTTGCGCCTCCACATGCCCGGGAATGCGCACAAGCACCTTGCGATATGCATTTTTGGTCAGCTCAGGTTTACCCTGCCATGCATAAGCTCTGGCCAGATACACCAGAATAGATGCATCGGAAGGATAATAGGCCGACAGCGTCAGGCTGTGTTTAGCCAGCGTCTCCCACTTCCTCAAACCTTCTTCACAAACCATCAAACGGATATGAGCCAGATAGTTATATGGCGACTGTGCCAACACCTGCTTCAGGTATCGCGATGCCTCATTCCAGCGCTGTTGCGCCATAAGCGGCAGGGCAATCCCAAGCCTGGCCTCAAACGAGCGCTGATTGCGTTCCAGTGCCTGTTTATAGGCTTTAATGGCATCATTGAAGTTGCCCTGTAAATAATTCAGCCAGCCATAACGCAGCAGAGCCAGCTCATTCTCGTTGCTCTTATTTAATAGCGGCACCATCAGTGCGGCGGCTTTTTCATATTTGCCGTTGGCTTCCAGCGCATACGAATCACTCCAGACATTTTTGCTCGCTGCCTGTGTCAAAGATGGTACCGCCATCAGCAGCATCAGTGCCAATATGAATTTCAATTTCAACTTTAACATGGTTCGTCCCTCTCCTTACCAGCTTTTCGAAATATCAATATAAGCAAAACGATTATTATAACTATTACCGATCGTGTTGTTCAGGTAGCGCTCGTTACCGCCCATCAGCATCAGGCTCAACGACTCGGCCAACCTCCACTGTAGTGCCAGCGATAGCGAACCGCGTTGAATATCGGCAAGGTTATACACTGCTGCGGCATCATTATCGACAGCATAGATTCGTTCACCAAACAGTCCGCCCAACTGCATTTTCTCCAGATGGTGCCAGGAGCCGGGCGCAAACCAGTGCGACCATTTCACGTCCACAGCCGTTGTGCTGCTCTTGTTCTGAGCCCGCAAGCGGTTGGATGGCTTGATAAAAAAGCCTCTGACCTGAAGCCAGTCTGCACCATCATTAAAACCAACGCCGATTGTTGGCGTAAACTGATTTACATTCAGGTTGTTTTTATAAGTTGAGTGAGCATATCCAAAATCAATATAAAATGTTTTGGCGTAATTGATGAAGGAAACCTGGGGTGCCACCACATTCACATTATCCGTATTGCCGGTAATATCATTGTTATTGATCAGGTGCCCGTTCAGCATGAATGTCACCGGGCCGGGCAATGCATCGAAATGCAGGTTATAGCGAGCATTGGCATAATAACCCTGCTGATTGATGTTATTGCCCGCCTTGAAAGCCAGTCTGGTATAATTGGCTGCCACAGAGAAACCGCCCTTCTCCAGATAGTCCGCACTTAAAATCAGGCCGCCGCTGGATAGCGAACTGCGCTGCAAGGAGCTGCTATAATTACCATACAGCGCCTGCACATCTGCTTTAACCGACCAGTCGCCATCTGCAGCAAGCGATAACTGCTGCAAGCTCATAACCCCGGCAATCAGGCCAGCCATCATCACCCCGGCTTTCACCATTCCTTTTCGTTTCATACCTGCTCCTGTTTCATTTACTTGTTTCATTGTTCTGCTCCTGTTCTTTACCAGTCACCACCGTCCATGCCGGTATGCCGGCATCGGCTTTTTGACCAATTTCCAGCAGCGTGGCTTCGAGTACGGTGGATTTACCTGTTTTCATGCTGATTCGGGTGCAACCGAGCCGTGGTTCAATACAGGCCGAGGTAGCTACATGTACAGATGCCCCCAACGGCACTGCCAGGCGATGCTCTCCATCCTGCTGCCACCTGCCCTCAGACCAACGGCGTTCATAATCGCTATCCATACCGCCGCCCAGCGGCAGCATGAATTGAGCGATCAAGCGCTGTAACCATGTTGCAGGCAATAATGTCATTGATGGTTGATCGTGCCATGCCAGCTTGCCTTCTGTGAATGGAGTCAGCCCCAGTGCCAGCAACCAGGTATCCAGAAACAGATCTGCCGGCCCCTCACGATCATAAAAAGCCAGCAAGTGATCCTGGCAGGTAAACGCAGCACTGGCGCCGGAATCTGTCTCCAACCGCAACACCCCAAGCAAATTCAGCGTTACTGACATGTGCCGCTTTTTCAATATATCATCCTGTTTTCCAGGCTGGCGCACCTGATAACAGAACTGCCTGCCCACATTCATTCTTAAACTATCCACCAACGCCATATCGGTTTTCGGGGTCATCACAGACTCCCCCTCCTCCGGGCGGGAAAACAGCCGAAACTGCGCCTGATCCTTCGCAGTGGCCCGAAACATCACCGTCGTTAAATGGAACGGGGAGGTCGGACTGCCCAGTGTCTCGCCGCGCTGCACATGCAGATGCAGATGCGGCTGGGGCGAACGCCCTGAGGAGCCACATTCAGCCAGTTGCTGAGCCGGATTGATGTACGCCCCCACTTCAACACTGATACTGCCCTGTTTGAGATGCGCCAACAGGGCATACAAACCATTTTGCATGCGAATTAACACATGGTTGCCCCAGTTATTATCCATATCCACCTGACCGGGCGGATTATCCGGCAAGCTGTCCAGCGTTTTGACTACGAAACCGGCCACTGGCGACAGTGCAGGCAGACCAAAACAATAATAATCATTCAGCGCCGCGCCGTCGGTGCGATAGCTTTTGCCATGTTCGATAATGTAAAAATCTAGCGCATGCTGCCAGGGCGGCTGATGTGTGTGCGGGCCGTTAAAACCCTGATAAATATCCCAGCGCCCGTAAAAAGGCGCCAGCACCGGTAAACTGCCGAACTCACCATGCCGTACAATGGCCAGACGCGTACGCTCCGCACTCTTCTCCGGCAAGGCCGGCACCTCCAGCGTCACCTGTAATGATTCCGAAGCCGGTCGTTTGGTCAGCGCAATCAGCACCAGCATAGTGGTGACCAGAAAGGGAACAGCCATGACCGGCAAACCATAAACCAGCATAAATGTCTCGGATGCAGCCGTCACCAGCGCCGCAATGACTGCACCCACCATGGCCAGTATAAAGCTCTGTACGCCCGGCACCGTAAAAATACCACCCAGCGCCATGGCCACCAGAATAAAATTAAATCCGTTCCAGGCCACCAGATCGGGGTGCGGGCTGCCGGAAAGGAATGTATAGGTGGTAAACCCACATAAAAAACCGGCCACAGCCAGCAGGGATAAATAACGCGATGTTATTAGCAGGCCTAAAAACATCAGCATACCGGACAGCGGGTGTGGGGTGAAAAAAGCCGAACCGAGTGCCGTAAAAAACTGGTCAATCATGGGAGAAATATAGTCATCGCGCGGTGCCATCGGCAGCAGATAACGGCTTAGGGTGCCGTAACTGTGTGCCGCCAGCGTCACCGTTAATGCAACGATGACAAACGGCAGGCTTAACGCTGGCAAACGATCCAGTCGCCACAATATATCGGCCATGGCAACGGTAGCAAATACAGCCAATACAGCGCCAAGCACAATCAGCACAGCCAGGTACATATCCAACTGGTAATAAGCGCCCAGCGACAGTCCGACCAGCAGGCTGTTATAGATATGTAAACCACTGTCCAGATTCCTGAACTGTAACAATCTGGCAGTAACTACGCCGGCTATGGCAGCCAGCAATCCGGCCAGCGCTGTATTGGGGAACCAGAACGTCGCCGCAATGAACAGACCGCCAACCAGCGGTCTTTCGGCGAACAGGATCGAGCCGTAGGCTCTGAACAAGCCTACAACCGTCTCTTTTACTATGGTTAACACAGGGTTCATTGATTAATCCGCCGCTTGCGGCTCCACCGAACACAGGTGCTCCGGAATAGACTCTTGTGCAGTCATGACCCGTAAATCTTCTGCCGCACGTACGACCGATACCGTCTGATCAACATGCACCATCACCACATTGGGGCGATATTCGATAAACTGCATCCACTGGGTATTGTTGTATGCTCCCACCTGATTAAATACCAGCGAATCGCCGATATTCAGCGGCGGCAACATCACGGACGAACGCATGACATCGATATTCATGCAGAGAGGCCCGTACAGCACCGTGTCTTCCGGCACCCCTTCCAGCACCCGTGTCGGGGTAACCTGATGATTGTACCAGAAACCGGTAAACAACAAATTCACGCCGGCATCAATCACCACCGACCTGCGCCCGTCCGGCATGCGTTTATTGGCCACCACGGAAGTCACCAGAATTTCAGTATCATCGACAATAGCCCGCCCGCTTTCCATAATCAGTCGCGGCCTGCTTTTTCCCTGTTGTTCGCGTCCCCGCGTTGCATCATTCAATGCATTGCAGATGGCCTCGGCATACTGATCCAGACTCGGCACCACCTGCTCCGGCGGCAGGTAAGTGCCCTGCAATGAATTCATCGAAGCAAAACCGCCACCAATATCAATGCTCTCAATCCGACAAACTGTCTGTGTTTCCACCTCTTCCATAAAGCCGCACATAATGCGCACCTGAGCAGCATAAGCGCGCGGATCCAGCACAAATGTGCCCAGATGACTGTGCAGGCCACACAGATTCAACTGCTTGCTATCACCGAGAATACGCGCTGCATCCATAGCCTGACCGGATTCGATATTAAAACCAAACCGGCTCCATGGCTCGGTATAGCCGGTATCAAAATTCAGCCGCATGGTCACATCGACCTGTTTCTCGGCCGCTTTGGCCACATCTTCCAGCAGGTATAACTCATCGAGATTATCCAGGTGGATGCGCCCTCCTTCGGCCACCACGCGTTCCAGAATCGGGCGTTCCTTGTGCGGACCATTGAACAGAATCTTTTCTGCCGGTACGCCGAGCGAACGTGCTTTTTCATATTCGAAGGCCGATACGACTTCCGCCCACGCGCCTTCCTGATGCAGCGTATTACAGACGGCGCCGAGATAATTGGTTTTGTATGACCAGCTGTAGGTCACATTGCCATAACGCGTTTCAAAAGCGCGCAACAGTTTGCGCACGTTATCCCTTAATCGCTTTTCAGACAGGATAAACAGCGGGGAACCGTACTTTTCCAGCAATGGCTGAATCGCAACGCTTTCGAAACTATCCTGGCACTGTCCGCCACTGACGCTGCCGAATTTGTTCAACGCACCGATCCGGTGCGGCGTTAATGTCGGCTTGCTCCATGTTTTCTTTTCATTACTCATCATTCAACTCCGTTCCTGTTGTTGGCGACAGTGGCACCACCACCGGGCATATAACAGCCATACATCGACATCGATTCAAATGTTTCCAGATCAATCACTGTCTCCTGTGCATAACGAATCATCATCATGCCTGTTTTTGCTGTTCCGAGCGTCACATCCTGGCCTGTAATCAACTGCACCAGCGCCACCGGCAAATTACTATCGGCCTCGGCAGCCAGATAAATCCAGGCTGGAAAGCGCGGATTGATTTCGATCAGCAGGTATTGCCCGTCCTTCTCCTTGAGCATCTCCACTTCCAGCGGCCCTGCCCACTGCAGAGCCCTGGCCAACTTGTTGGCATCATCCAGCAAGTGCTGGTCCTCAATGGTCACGCACGACCATGCCTTGCCCTTGTCCGTTACCGCCTGTTTTCGCATCATCACAGAACCCAGCAGATTGCCCTTGCCATCGCCAACCGCTGTCAGGTTCACTTCATGTCCTTCAACAAAACGCTGCACCAGCACCGGATAGCCCCAGCTGGCCGCTACATGCCTGAACGCAGCCGCTCCCTCATCGGCGCTGTGCACAATCGTGGCATCATAAAAGATACCCTTGACGACCATCGGATATTTCCAGCCATCATCATGGCAATGGTAGAAGAAGTCGGCGCTGGTAATATTTTTGGTTTCCGGATAACGAATGCCCGCACTCTGAGCCAGTTCGCCAAGCCGGTCTTTGTTACGATCTCGCAACTGGCTAACATCGGGAACCAGCATGGCAATGCCCAACTGCTCGAATTCATGATGCAATCGCGTAAAACTCAACAATTCCGCATCCAGACATGGAATCAGCACATCAATCGATTCCTGCTGCTGCACAAAGGCCATGCGTTCCATCAGTTGCTGCTCGCCAGCCGATGGATAAGGCAACAAATAGGATGCATCACTGATATCATGCAAATAAAGGCCTGGGTCCAGCACATCGTAACCAAGTCCGATAATACGAATCTGATCGCCGTAATGCAGGCGCAGACAACGCGCCACAGCCAGTCCCGGCCCCGGATTATCCGGCTTGGCATTCATGCCGGTAATGGCAATCGTTAATGGCTTTCGGGTGGCAGCATTCATGTCAGAAATTTCCGCAACTGACCGGAAAACTCGGTCACGTCACGTTGTACATCGGCAGGATTGGCATTGAAGTCACGATCAATACTGACCATCAGCGCTTCGACATCATCACTGTGCTGCAGAAAACGCAGAATATACAGCCCCACATCGTTGGCTGAAAAGCTGCGCCCATTGAGCGGATCAAACACAAAACCACTGTCATTGAGTGCGAGTCGTTGCAATATATCTCTATCCGGAAACATCTCATGGCTGGTTTCAGTTTTTTCCCATGGCAATTGACTCATCAATAGCTCCTTTTGCCTGTTCCGACCTGCATTGCCGGGATTCCAGGCGCGATAAATTTTTTGCATCAGATGATCAGCCAACACTTCAGGCGCAACCCCGGCAGGCGCTGAACTCAACAGTTCAATGCGCATCTGCATCACGCGGTAGAACCGGGAGCGATAAGCATCCAATTGCTGCCGCAAATACGGCGCATCCATAGGCTGACAACATAAAAAACTGAGCAGCCTGGGCTGCTCGCTCAATAGTTGCTGTAACAGATACATCAAACCGCCACGACCACCGGGCATCGCTTCGAGCAATAAGCGCACAGACTCGCCGCGCTCCTCCACCCAGGCCGCCAGCATGGATTCCTTGCTGGAAAAGTGGCGAAATAACACGCCATCGGAAATGCCTGATTCCCTGGATACCGTACGCGTGGTCAGAAACGCCAATTGATCTCTGCCGGCAATCGCATCAATGGCGCGTAGTACCTGTCGGTAGCGCGCTCTGGCGTTGGCTGTTTTGCCTTGTTGATCACCCATGCGGCGAATCAGAAATGAGAGCATTCACTTTCACAAGCACTTATTTCATCCATTTTTCGGTCATGAGCATACGCATAAAAACATCATAGTTTGTTTTTACTCCAGGCGCTAGACTTGGGCTATGACGAATTCAGTTGATCTCTCAACCTCATTTGCAGGATTGCACCTGCAAACACCACTGGTGCTACTCTCAGGCTGTGTCGGTTTTGGCGATGAATACACCCGCATCGAAGGCTGGGACAATCACGATATCGGCGCAGTCATTCTCAAAGGCACCACACTGGAAGCACGCATGGGCAATGCGCCGCACCGGGTGTATGAAACGCCGTCCGGCATGCTCAATGCCATCGGCTTGCAAAACCCGGGGGCACGTTTCGTGGTGGATAATATCCTGCCCGAATTGCCGCACGATGAAACCCAGTTCTGGGCCAATGCTAATGGCACCAGTCCGGAAGAATATGCCGAAGTGGCGCGCATCTTTGACGACTCCCCGGTCACAGCGATTGAAATCAATATTTCCTGCCCCAATGTCAAAGAAGGCGGCGTGCATTTTGGCAACAATCCGGCCATGGCCGCGCGCGTGGTCGAGGCCATGCGCCCGATGACCAAAAAACCATTAATCACCAAACTCTCACCCAACAGTGCTGATATTGCCGACACCGCACGCCATGTCATCGAGGCGGGCACAGATGGCTTATCCGTGATCAACACGCTGGTCGGCATGGCCGTGGATATAGAGAAGCGCACTCCGGTAATTGATAATATTTCCGGCGGCCTGTCAGGGCCGGCGATTAAGCCGGTGGCGCTGTGGAAAATTCATCAAACCCGTGCGATTGCAGCCAGCCACAATATTCCAATCCTTGGTCAGGGCGGCATTACCTGCGCCAACGATGCGATTGAATTCGCTATCGTTGGCTCCGATGCGATCGGGCTGGGCACCGGCCTGTTTTATGATCCACTGATGTGTAAAACACTGTTGGGTGAGATGCGTGCCTATCTCGCCGATCATGATTTAAGCAGTTATTCCGAACTTGTAGGAACGCTTGTTACGTCACGTTAGTTTAACCCTGATATGTTTGCTTCTCGCCATCAACGGTGCGCAAGCAGGCACGTTTTCTGTTATCGGAAAATCGCGCTGGGTCAGCGTAGCCTATATATTCGATGGCGACACCTTTCGCGCCCGCAGCGGTGAACGGGTGCGACTGCTCGGCATCAACACGCCGGAAGTCGCCCATAATGCTCAACCCGAGCAACCCTATGCCAGAGCTGCCAAGCGGCGTTTAACGCAGTTAATTCTGGGCAAGTCCGTTCGCCTGCGTCTGGACAAGGAAAAGAAGGACAAATACGGTCGCACGCTGGCGCAGATTTATCTACGCGACGGTCGCTGGGTCAACCAGATCCTTGTAGCCGAAGGACTGGCACATGTTTATACATTTGCGCCGAATTTTCAGTGGACGGATGGACTTCTCAAAGCGGAACAAATGGCTCGCACCGATATGCGCGGCTTATGGAAGTCACCCCGTTTCCGGATTCTGAATGCCACCGACATTTCACCTCACCATATAGGCCAATTTCGCCTTGTGCGTGGTTATGTCGATGCCGCGCAAGCATGGCGATTCAGGCTCGACAAAAAACTGACCATCAGCGTGCCGCGCAAATCGCGCCAGTGGTTCACGCCGGCTGATCTGCCACGCAACGGGCAGAAAATTATCGTGCGTGGTGTGATTCGTGTCTCATCCACCGGACATCGCTATCTGGCCTTACACTCGCCATTTGATCTGCGCTAGCTGATATGAATAATTAAGCCCAGAAATGAATGCACTTCGCCTGATTCTGTTCCTGTTCATCCTTGCTTCATCAGCACTGGGACTTTCTGCCTGCGCTACCAATCCGGCCACCAAATCATCCGATTTCGTCATGATCAGTGAAGAGCAGGAACTGGCGCTGGGCCAAAAAGCGGCGGCAGAAGTTGAAAAAACACAGCCCCTGATGGATGCGCATGATCCGCTGGTGCGCTATGTCGACAGCGTCGGCCAGAAGCTGGCCCATGTATCGGATCGCCCTAATCTCTTTTACCGTTTTCATGTGGTGGATAATGCCGACATCAATGCCTTCGCCCTGCCCGGCGGTTATATCTATATAAACCGGGGCCTGCTCATTCACATGAACAGCGAAGCGGAACTGGCTGCCGTACTCGGGCACGAAATAGGCCATGTTACCGCCCGCCATTCCGTCAAACAATACTCCAAAGCACAAGCCTACCAACTGGGCACCATGGTAGCCTCCATCTTCCTCCCCATTCCTCAGGGCGCCGGGATGCTGTCCGATCTGGTCGCCATGGCAGTGATCCGGGGTTACGGGCGCGATGCCGAATTGCAGGCGGATGAACTATCCATCCGCTATATCACCCGCGCCGGTTACGATCCGAATGCCACCATTGGTATTCTGAAAACATTGAAACGTCTGGATGATATCGACACATCCCGCAAAAAAGATGCCGGCGACAAAGTGGAAAAATATCACGGCGCTTTCTCCACCCATCCCGACACTGAGAAACGCATTAAAGAGGCCGTCGCCAAAGCTGACCTGTCGCAACAAACAACAGGCATCACAGGCCGTCAGGCTCTACTGGCTGCGCTCGATGGTTATCCTTATGGCGACAGCCCGGCTCAGGGCGCGGTTGTAGGCAGGCGTTTTCTGCACCCTGAACTTGGCTTTCAACTCAGATTTCCTGAAGAATGGGTGATCACCAACACGCCCACCACACTACAGGCGCGACTGCGTCAAAAAGACGTCTATTTTCAGCTCCAGCTCAAGGAATTGAGAAAGCGCCAGTCCGCCTCTGAAATCTTGCTAAGCATCTTTCCCAAGCGCCATATAAAAATGCTGGCTGGCGGCACCCAGTCCGGCATGCCTTTCGCTCATGCCGAGGTGCGCATGTCCGCCCCGCATGTCAGTCAGGCCATGATTGACGCCTATGTATTTCTCAAGGGCAGTCAGGCTTTTGTGCTGGCCATGTGGAGCAATCGTGATGATTTTATCAACCGCCTGCGTGATTTTTCCAGCATTGCCCGCAGTTTCGAAAAATACGACGGCAAGGGTGGTGTTCCGCGCATTGCCCTGTATACATGGCAAGCAAATGATCGCTGGGAAACGCTGGCGGTACGCAACCGGCACATCCTTGGCAATTTTACGGCAGCGAAGCTGGCGGCCCTTAATGGCATGGATAAGAATGAGCGGCCGCATCCCGGCCAAATCATCAAAACGGTGCGCATCAAAAAGGTGCAGTAGCGCAGCATAAAAAAATGGTACATACTCGCCAGTCGGCTCGATTCTTGCTATCGAGAACTCGCTCAAGCTCAATGATTTCCGGGAGAAACCATGGCTCGCATACTCGTTACAGATGATTCGAATTTCCTCCGGCGCAGAACATGCGCTATTCTGAAAGAAGCCGGTCACGATATTCTGGAAGCAGATAATGGCAATGCCTGTCTCGAAGCTATAGCCGAACACTCGCCCGATGCCCTGTTCCTGGATCTGGTCATGCCTGACATGGATGGCTTCGAAGTATTACAAACACTGCAAGATGCAGCATACCACTTGCCCGTTATTGTGCTGACCGCTGATATTCAGGATACGGTCAAAACAGAGTGTATGAAACTCGGTGCTGTCGGCTTTCTCAACAAGCCGCCCAAAACCGATGAGATATTGGCAACACTGGCTATTGCACTGGATCAGGAGGTCCATTAATGCAAATCACCGCTGAACAAACAGATGCACTCACTGAACTGGTTAATATCGGCGTCGGCCACGCCGCTTCCACACTGAACAGCCTGATCGGGCATAAAATTCGCCTGGTTGTGCCGCATATTGAGGTTATCAGCATGGAAGATATTGTCAACAATCCGGAGATATGCGGCAGCAACGGTATCTCGGCAGTATCGATGGCCTTTCGCGGCAGCTTTAATGGCAATGCATCACTGATGTTTCCGATTGAGTCTGCCAGCACGCTGGTCTGCGTACTCAATGATGAGCCAGCCGAATCAGAGCAACTGGATGAACTCCGATCCGGCACCCTGGCCGAAGTCGGCAATATTCTGCTCAATGGGGTGATGGGCTCCATCGGCAATATGCTGGCGGCAAGCCTCAATTATTCTGTCCCGTCCTATCATGAGTCATCTTTAACTGACATTCTGGGACATCAGCAGACCGAAGCCGTGCTGTTGGCTCGCGCCAATTTCTACATCGATGAACTATGTATTGAAGGTAATATCCTGCTGTTTTTCGAAATTGAATCGTTTCACGCCCTGATTAATGCTGTGGATCAGGCACTGGCTGCATGATTACTGCTGAACAGTTTCCGCTACTTGATCATATCTCCAGCGGTATTATTGCCATTGACAGGCAATCCAACATCGTATTGTGGAATAGCCGCATGGAACAATGGCGTGGCCTGAACCGAGCGGATGTGCTTGGAAAAAACCTGTTCCGCCTGTTTCCGGAAACCAACACCGACACGGTTCGCAAGCGCATTGAACAAGTGCTGGATGGCGGACCTCCTGTCATCTTTTCATCCCAACTGAATCATCATTTGATCCAGTGCCCGTTGCCGAACGCTCAATCTAGGACACAAATGACGACAGTGACTTGGCTGGAGCAGTTCGAAGTTGCCTTGTTCAGCATTGAGGATCAGACCGAGCAACACAAATTCATCCAGCAATACAAAAAGTCCACACTTGAACTCAAGCTTCAACTCCAACAACGCCAAGCCCTGGAGGCGGAAAACCTGCAACTTTCCGCCGCCATTGATCAGGCCGGCGAAGCGGTCATTATCACCAATCGCAGCGGTCAGATTGCTTATGTAAACAAGGCATTCATGAAGCAAACCGGCTGGAATGCTATCGATATCAAGTCCATCGTCATTTATGATGCCCTGTTCGAAAATTTCACTACAGACTTCCCAGGCCAACTGTACGATATGCTCAATGCCGGCCAAACATGGCAGGGCAGGCAAAATATTATCCGCAAAGACAGCAGCAGTTTCCCTGCCTCGATCAACATTGCGCCCATAGCCAATGAAGCCGGCCAAATCACCCATCATATTATCATTCAGGAAGATATCAGCGGCCAAATCGCCATCGAAGAAAAGTTGCGTAATACCCAGAAACAGGAAGCGCTGATTACATTGGTTGGCGGCATCGCCCACGATTTCAATAACCTGCTGGCAGGATTAGTCGGGCAGGTCTATATGGCCTCGCGTGAAGTCGCCGATATGCCGAAAACTGCAGAGCGCATGAAAAAAATTCAGGGTATTTCGCAGGAAGCATCGGAAATTGTTAAACAACTGCTGACCTTCGCGCGTCAGGGCGAGCATCACTCCAAAGAGTTCCCGCTCGGTTCATATATCAAGGAATTTATCAAGCTGGCCCGGCATACCGTGCCTGAAAATATTGCCCTGGCACATGATTTTGAGGCAGGCTCATTCGCTTTCAGGGGCGACGCCAATCAGCTACAACAGGCCATGCTCAATATCCTGCACAATGCCGTGGAAGCTTGTGATGGACGAAATAATGGTCGTATCGAAATCGGACTATTCCCCTTTCATGCCGCCGAGCACCATCATCTGCTGCAAAAATACCCTGTGCTACGACATGGCAATTTTGCCCACATCAAAATCCGCGACAACGGCAAAGGCATACCGGCTGATGTGCTGGACAAGATTTTCGATCCGTTCTTTTCGACCAAACAACTGGGCAGCGGGCTTGGGCTAGCCATGACAATGGGATGTATTCGTAATCATCACGGCATTATCGATGTGGAAAGCAGGCCGGATGTCGGCAGTTGTTTTCACCTGTTCCTGCCGACATTGATGCCCAAGCCAGTTGTAGAAACCAATCATCATGGCCACACTAAAGGTGCCGCCTGCATTCTTCTGGTAGATGATGATAACCGGGTACTGGAACCAACCAAAGAGTTACTGGAATCCATGGGGCATCATGTCTCGCTGGCCAAGGATGGCGTTGAAGCCTGTGAAGTTTTTGAACGGCAAAGCAGCGCATGGGATATAGTGATTACCGATATGGTCATGCCGCGCATGAACGGGCTTGAAGCATCACAAAAAATGCGCGAACTAAGACCAGACATCCCGGTGATCTACGCCACCGGTTATGATCCATCTCTGGTCACCGATAACACCCACAGCATGCCCAACAGCAAGTTGATCAGCAAACCGTTCAATCCGGATGAACTCGATGGGTTTATTACTGAAATGGTTGCGAAACGTGAGGGGTGAAGTGTAAGGGGTTAGGCGTGAGGAGGTGGATGTAAAAGCCCCCCTTACGCATTACCTCTCACATACCCACATCCATCAGCAAAGCTTCTCTCATCTTATCCATATGCTCCGGAAAAAAATGGCCTGCGTCTTCAATAGCATGGAAACAAATATTTGATTTACCCTGCACGCTGGCGCGCACCCGCTCGAATGGCACAATTTCATCCGCCGAGCCGGAAACCACAGTAACCGGACGCGTTTCTCCCTGCATAAATGCAAACGACCACAAGTTCACAGCCGGCGCCACAGCAAACATACGGTTCACCCGCGCATCATCTCTGGCCGCCTGTAAACCTGCATAGCAACCGAATGAGAAACCTGCCAACCATAGTTGCGATTCAGGATGCTGCGCATGTAACCAGTCGAGCGCGGCACGAGCATCGTCGGCTTCGCCGGTTCCTTCACCCCATTCGCCTTCGGATTGCTCCACACCGCGAAAATTGAAACGCAATACCGAACAACCGATATCCTCAAACGCACGCCCCATCCAATAAACCACTTTATTACGCATGGTGCCACCAAATTGTGGATGCGGATGACAGATGACTACCGCCGGCTTACCTGCTTCACCCGGCTGATACAACGCCTGCAAGGCACCTGCCTGCCCATCAATAAACACCTGTTTATGCTGATACTGGCTCAAACAAACAGCCCGGCATAGCGCTGTTCGGAAAAACCAACCTCGATCACATCGTCCACCATCAACACCGGGCGTTTAATCATTGATGGGTTTTCACACATCAGGGTAATAGCCCTGTCCCGGTCAATATTCTGTTTGTCGGTCTCGGGCAGCTTACGCCATGTCGTACCGCGCTTGTTTAATAGCACTTCCCAGCCCATCTGATCAACCCAGATACCCAACCGGACTACATCGACGCCCTCTTTTTTGTAATCATGAAATACGCATGCCTGATCATGACCAACCAACCATTTTCTAGCTTTTCTGATCGTATCGCAATTCGGAATCCCGTACATCTCCACCATCATAACGGACTAACTTCCCTGTTCGCGGATAAATGCAAAGAACTCCTGATTTCCATCCGACTTAACCGGCGTCAGGACCATCTCAATGGAAAATTCAAAGCCATCCCGATGCAATGCCTGCGTCCGCATCGGTTTGTACAGCCATGGCCCGATGCCGTCCTTCTGATAGCGCCGCAAACCATGGTGATGATCAGCTCGCATGCGCTCGGGAATAATGATCTCTACATTTTTACCTACAATGCGGTGCATAGACCAGCCAAACAATGCTTCAGCGCTATGATTCCAGCCGGTAATCGAACCATACTGATCAATGCTCACATAGGCATCGTAGCTGCTATCAATAATCTGCTGTAACCGTTCGCTTTTTTTACGCAGTTGATCCTGCAATTGCTGCTGTTGCATCACCGTGCGATGAGCATAAATACCAAAGCCTATGAATACTGCAGAAATCAATGTGCGCATCCAGATCTCATCCGGATCAGAACTCAACAGATTATCCATAAAACTGCCGTTTCCGAAAATAAAATCATGGATCAGCGCTTCGAGCGGCCAGTACAACAAGCCAACCAGAATCCCCAAATGCGCCAGACTTAACCGCTTCAGCATGCTTTCTCCTCATCCATGGCCGGATAGCTGCGAATATGACGACCAGTCAGGCTTGATGCAATGCATATTGTGCGAACAGTTGCCGGAATGGCGCACCCTGATCCAGATAGAGCCGGTGAAGGTCTGCTTTGACCAGCCGATCCAGACTGCCGGACACAATAGTGTGAAAATCATTATGCCCTAGCAAACTCAAATGCGTGGTCAGAAACAGATAAGCCAGTACGCCATCGCCAATTAATGTGCGGTGCACTTCCGGGCCGGCAATCATATAGGCACTGCGAAACCCGTCGGTAATCAGTTGCTGCTTGAGCAAGCTTCCTTCAACACGCTCAGCGCCAACTATCCCGACAGTGCAGCCCAGCGATTCCAGCCGGCTAACCTGCTTATCATCCGCCCGTTCGCAGGTGCAGATCATCACGCGCCTGTCCTGCACTTTTTCCAACGCCTCAGCGGGAATATCCAGCGACAGAGAAAGTACCGCCACATCCGGCTGAGGCCTCATTCCCTGCTGCAAACGCCAGTCACTTAAATCGGCATATGCCTGTTCCCTTCCTACCGGCAATAAATCCTGCGCGCTGCCTCGGGCCAGTTGACGAAAATATCGTGCCGAAGTCAGCATCACATCGGCTTGCGCTGCCAGTTCCTGATACAAACGCCAGTCGCGTTTGTTGGCAATGGATTCCGGTACGACAAATTCACCCGAATCAGCATTGCGAAGCGAAATACGCCCATCCAGGCTGGCGATATAATTGGAATAGATCAGCATTTCTCCGAGCGCTGCTTTGCGATGCAGGTTCAAACCCAGATAGAGGCCTTTCAATGTCCGGAGCTGTTGGTTGGCTGGATAGAGTTGCAAAATATCATCCATATTCGTAAGCATAGCGTAAGGCGTGGCCGCTGCCACCATGATTCAGGAAAATGAGCCCGCAAAACCGGGATGAAAGCGTAATCATCAGTTTTTTTGCGCTACTGCCATTTTGAGCTATACTTGTTCTCTCACCGTGGGGGGTCCCAATGAAATCAATCGCCTTGAAATCTATCAACTCGAAATCAATTAACTTGAAATCAATTAACTTGAAAACAATAATCATAGCAGCAACG
>CAYUBK010000002.1:34063-42250 GCA_964442955.1 uncultured Zetaproteobacteria bacterium
GAAATCAATTAACTTGAAATCAATTAACTTGAAAACAATAATCATAGCAGCAACGCTGCTTCTGCCTGCGACCACTGCATCCGCAGGGTGGATGGATCAGATTGGTGGCATATTAAATAATTCCGGCGGCAGCAAATCAGCTACTAGTTCAATGCCATCTGTTGCCGGACTGAGCAACTCAGAGATGATTGCAGGATTGAAAGATGCGCTGCGCGTGGGCTCAGAGCGCGTGGTCGGGAAACTGGGCAAAACCGACGGCTTTAATGCCGACCCGAAAATCCATATCCCGCTGCCGGAAAATCTGCAATCGGTAAAATCAGCCCTCTCTGCAGTCGGCATGGGATCAATGATGGATGATCTGGAAGTGCGCCTGAACCGTGCTGCCGAAGCAGCTACGCCCAAGGCCAAACGCATTTTTGGCAATGCGATCCAATCCATGAATTTTGATGATGCGAAAAAAATTCTGAGCGGGCCGGATGATGCAGCTACCCAGTACTTCAAAGGCAAAATGACTGCCCCGCTTTCCAGTGAAATGCGCCCGATTGTGCAAAAAGCATTGAATCAGGCCGGTGCTGTGCAGGCTTATGATAACGTCATGGGTAAATACCAGTCACTGCCATTTATGCCTGATGTAAAAGCCAATCTAACTCAGCATGTTGTCGAGCTGGGTCTGGGTGGGATTTTTACCTATATGGCTGAAGAAGAGGCGGCGATCCGCAACAATCCGGTCAAACGCACCACGGCTATTCTGAAAAAAGTATTTAGCCGCTAATTTTTTAATTCAGAGGGAAGGGAACGTTTCATGGCTGAACATAATCTAATGATGAATGTGGTAATCTATCTGGGGGCTGCGGTTATCATGGTGCCAATAGCCAGCCGGCTGGGACTGGGCTCGGTGCTGGGTTATCTGGCCGCAGGCGTGGCGATCGGCCCCTGGGGCTTGCGTCTGATTACCGATGCAGAAGCCATTCTGCACTTTTCAGAGTTTGGAGTGGTGTTGTTACTGTTTCTGGTCGGCCTGGAACTAAGTCCTCATAAATTATGGACGATGCGCGGCCCAATACTGGGGATGGGAGCGTCCCAATTGCTGTTAACAGCACTGTTATTTACACCAATGCTGCATTTTTTTGAATTCTCCTGGCAGGCGAGTCTGGTCTCTGCCCTGGCAATATCTTTATCCTCGACTGCTATCGCCCTGCAGATATTGACCGAAAAGAACCTCTTTAACACACAGGCTGGCGGCAATGCTTTCTCCATTCTGTTATTTCAGGATCTGGCAGTTATTCCAATGATGGCGGTAATTCCGCTGTTGGGCGTCAGTGAGGCGGGTATGGTTTCAGATACACCCGCCTGGCTGGGGGGGATCAAGGCGATGGCAGTGATTGGCGGCATTATTCTGGCCGGACATTTCCTGTTGCCGCCTGTGATGCGTATTATCGCCAAGACCGGCCTCAATGAATTATTTACAGCTTTTGCTCTACTGCTGGTAATCAGCATTTCCCAGCTCATGGATGCGGTCGGATTATCAATGGCGCTGGGCACATTTATTGCCGGTCTGATTCTGGCCGATTCGGAATACCGCCATGCTCTGGAAGCTGTGATTGACCCGGTAAAGGGTTTGCTGATGGGCTTGTTTTTTATCGCTGTCGGCATGTCGGCTGATTTTGGCCTGCTGATGGAAAACCCCGGCAAGGTGTTATTGCTGATTCTGCTACTGGTGGTGATTAAGTCTGTAGTGCTGTTTGGCATAGCCCGCCTTTCCGGCATCACACCGAGACAATCACCATTCTTTTCCTTCCTGTTGTCCCAGGGTGGTGAATTTGCTTTTGTGGTATTTAGTCTGGCGGTCAGCGAGCATGTGATGAGCAAGGAGGATGCAGACCTGATGATTCTGGTCGTGGCACTATCCATGATGACAACACCGTTATTGATGATTCTCAATGATCGTTTGATTGAACCGCGTAATATGACTGTTAATGATGAAGTGGAAGAAGCATTTGCCGAACAGGACAATCCCGTCGTTATTGCCGGTTTCGGACGTTTTGGGCAGGTCATTGCACGCTTGCTGCATGCCAATAATATTCCGGTAACTTTGCTCGACCATAATCCCGAGCATATCGAATATTCTCGCAGGCTGGGTTTCAAGGTGTTTTATGGGGATGCAGGGCGACTGAATCTACTCAGAATTGCAGGCACCGAGAAAGCAAAAATCCTGGTTGTGGCCATTGATGATATGAAAAAAGTATCTTCGATCATCAAAATGGCCAGGCAATATTTTCCGGGTGTGAAAGTCATCAGCCGGGCTCGTGATATGAAGCATCTGTTTGAATTCATTGATGCCGGCATTGATGTCAATAATGTGCATCGGGAGACATTCAGCAGCGCCCTGGATGCTGCCGGCAGTGCTTTACTGGCACTGGGCTATAAGCCGGAAAAGGTTGTCCAAATGCAGGAGCAGTTCCGCCTTTATGATCGTGATGTAATTGCAACCATGCATCAGGCCAACCTGGAAGGTGGCGATGATCAGGTGGTCAATGCCAGCCTGACAATGCGGGATGAATTAAAGCGGAAGTTTGTCGCAAACAACGAGGTTTGAGATGGACAGCTATTCCCCAGGCTGAGCCATCCCGGTAAATTCAGTTAATCGTACAGGCTGGAAATGGAACGGGCATCATAGATGCGGGTGATCGCCTCGCCCATTAACGGCGCGATAGGGATCAGACGAACTTTTCCTGTGCCCATGATTTTTTCCGGCTGCGGGATACTGTCGGTAATCACCAGTTCATGCAGGCTGGACTTCTTCAATCGCTTTCCGGCCGGGCCGGAGAGCACGCCGTGGGAGGCATAAGCAGAAACTTTGGTCGCACCGTGCTCAAGCAGCGCTTCAGCTGCTCCGCAGAGCGTACCTGCCGTATCCACCATATCATCAATCAGAATACAGTGCTTGCCGCTGACTTCACCGATGATATTCATCACCTTGGCGACATTCGGAGCAGGACGGCGTTTATCGACAATCGCCATATCCACATGCAGGCGATTGGCCAGTGCACGCGCACGCACCACGCCGCCGACATCAGGAGAAACAATCATAATATCATCAAGACTATTACGCTCCTCAATATCTTTGGAAAATAGCGGAATGGCAAAAATATTGTCCACAGGAATATCAAAAAAGCCCTGAATCTGGGTGGCATGCAAATCGAGCGTCAATACGCGGGTTGCGCCAGCGCGCGTGATTAAGTCAGCCACCAGTTTGGCCGAAATCGGTGTGCGCCCGGCACTCTTACGATCCTGACGAGCATAACCAAAGTAAGGAATCACGGCGCAGATATTGCGTGTGGAGGCGCGCTTGGCAGCATCAATAAAAATCAGCAATTCCATCAAATTGGCATTAGCCGGCTTGCTGGTGCTCTGGATAAAAAATGCATCCTGACCGCGAATAGTTTCCCTGATTTGCAGGAAAATTTCGCCATCTGAAAAGCGCTGAAAATACAGATCGCCCATGGGATGGCCGATATGGTCGCAGATTGACTGCGCCAGTTCCGGATTGGATGTACCTGAAAACAGCCGCATTTTTTGATGAAACATGCTCAGTTCACTCCTGCGGATGCTACTCGCATCCTGTTCACGCTATACTTCGATTATCGCGCAATCATGGCGATAAACGTAACTGGCTGGGACGGCAGGATTCGAACCTGCGCATGACGAGATCAAAACCCGTTGCCTTACCGCTTGGCCACGTCCCAATTTCGCAACTGTTCAGCTACATATCATTACTATAGTTACTCAACCCTATCATCGGCCATCATCGGATGCAGACTTGCCATGCACCCAACATGCGACCAATCCGCCAAGTGACGCGCTTTGAGCAGCACCGCTACTTCTTCAGCGCGTGCATGATGCTCAAATAACGCAATACATGCAGAACCACTGCCGCTCATCCATGCCGTACTCGAATACTCACGCAGGCCTTGCAGCAATCCGGCCACATCCGGATTAAGGCTACAGGCGCTCGCTTCCAAATCATTTCCGGCCAGCACAGGCGAATCGCGGCGGATAGTATCCAGCACTTCCGGAGTGGTCAACGAACGATTATGGCCGTGCAAGCTGTCAAAATGTTGAAAGACTGCTGCTGTAGAAAGACCTGTGGCAGGTCGAGCCAGCAACAGGGCCTGCGCAGGCAACGGCAATGGATAGTCCTGCATTTTTTCGCCAATGCCGCGCGCCATACTGGCCCGCCCATAGATAAAGCAGGGAATGTCCGCACCGAATGGCGCGGCGAATTCGATCAACGTATCAGTATCTGCTTGTACACCCCACAAACGATTGGCAGCCAGAAGCGCAGTAGCGGCATCGGATGAACCGCCGCCGAGGCCGGCCTGCTCCGGGATACGTTTTTCAATATGCACATGCAAACCCTGCTTGATCCCATACCGCGTTCTGAATGCGGCGAGAACCCGATGGACAAGGTTTTTTTCGCCGGAGAGGTGAGGCTCAGAGCATGCCACCCGGATATCTTCGGCCACGGATATGCTTAGTTGATCACACAAATCGGTATAAGCAAAAGCCGTATCCAGTTCGTGCATGCCATCCGGGCGAATGCGGGTAATGCGCAGGTGTAAATTTATTTTTGCCGGTGCAGGAAACGTGTAAGTCATGGTTGGATAATCAGCGTTGCCCTGCGTCCGCGTTTCATATCAGTCATGGTAAGTTTGTTCACTTGTTGCTGCCAGCGCAGACGAATCAGGCCACCTGATTTCCGGCTTTCCCACGTCTGCTCATCTTTTTGTTTGAAATGCCCCGGCATCTCACCAAGTAGAATAGCAGCCAAATCCTGCGGCGGAATAACGATGCCATGTCCGGACAATTCTTCAGGCCCAATCGAACGCCAGACCGGCTCTTGATTATCACGGATATGCATGACCTGACCCTGCCAGCGCAATTCCACGACAGTGCCGGTGGCGGCATGCGTGATGCGTAGCCAGCCATGCTCAGGGCGCTCCGCCTTCCATTTGATCAACACCTGCCAGCGCTTGCTCGGCTCGATCACAATAAGACGTCCGGAAAATGACGGGTAAGGGCCAATGGATACCGCAGCGAGCTCTGCTTCGTGGCGCTGTTGTGATGTGCTTGTACAAGCGCCCAGAAGCAGGATCGCCACCACACACAGGATGGAACAACACTTCGGAAAAAATTTGGCAGTCATTTAAAAAGAACAGTTACTCGGCAACATTAAGGCCGGATTTAATTTTCTGCTGTAATTGTTGCGGATGTTCGGATTTTAGTTCAATGGCCTTTTGCCACGCCTTTCGGGCAGCAGCCTGCTTGCCTTTTTTCCACATGATATCGCCATAGTGTTCATGCATGACCGCATCATCCGGCACCTGTTTCAGCGCCTTACTTTGCGTACCGGCCGCTTTATCGTAATCACCGCTCTTGAAATAGGCCCATGCCAGCGAATCAAGATAATAACCATCATTCGGCTTTTGGCTCAGGGCGCGCTGAATCAATGCTTTCGCCTTATTCAATTTGATGCCTTGCACGGCGTAGGTATAACCAAGGAAATTCAGCGCTTCGGCATAATTGGGATTGTACTTGATGACGCGGTTCAGCATGACTTCGGCCTGTGCGTACTCCTTGAAGTGATCAAAGGCCACCGCACGATTAAACAGCAGTTGCGGAGGCAGTTTTTTCATGGGCATCAGAGATGCTGTTTCGTCAATCAGTTTTCTGTACTTCTTTTGCGTCAGCCGGACAGCGGACAGCATCACATGCGTACCCAGGTGCTCTGGCTTTTCTTTCAGGATTTTTTGCAGCCTTTGGGTGGCTTGATCGATTTGATCATGACTGACATCGATGGCGGCCAGACGCAGTTGGGCCTCCGTAGCCAGTACGGAACCGGTATCAATCATTTCATACAAGGCGCTTGCTTCTGCCACCTTGTCCTGGGCCTCCATGCTGGCGGCCAGGTAAAAGCGGCTCATATCATCAGGGCGAACATCAACAAGCGTACGGAATGTAGATTCCGCCTCAGCATAATCCTTATGTTGAAAATAGAGCATGCCAAGTTGCCGCAGGATTTCGGGATTGTTGCCAGAGCGCGTGGCAATATCACGGTAAACCATGATCGCATCAAACAAACGCTTTTCCTGAATCAGCAACTTGCCCAACGCAAGATTGATACGCAAAGAATCCGGATGCCCGGCGATAAAGTCGCGTAATATCTGCTCAGCCTCTTGAATGTGTTTTTCCTTGATGGCCAGCATGCTGAGCATCAATACCGGCTCTTCAAAATCCGGTGCCAGTTTCTGCATACGTACCAGCGATATCCTGGCCGCCATGATGTCGCCCTTTTTGATCATCAGTTGCGCCTGTAACAGCCTGAATTCCGGCAATTCTTTCGCCCGGATAGCCTCGGCTATAGCCGCCAGCGCTTCATCATATCGTTTCTCACTGGACAGGATTCTGGCTTGCAAATCCCGCCCTGAGATATGAGCCGGATGACGCTTCAAAAAGTCGGCAATGCCCTGTAATGCCTGTTCAGGCTGCCCCTGAGCCAGGAACAGACGAATACGGGCAAGTTGCAACTTCTCCAGCTGCCCGGCGGTCATCTTTTTGGATGATAGTAGCGCATCCATATGCGTTGACGCCTGATCAGTTTGACCCGATGCCAGCAGCAAGGTGATCAGTTGAAGGTGCGGATCAATGGCATCCGGATCTTTTTTAATCAACGCGGTCAACAGTTCAACAGCGAGCGTATGGTTGCCCTCTTTCAATGCCTTTTGTGATGCAAGGTAAAGAAATGAAGCCGACATATTTTCTGTCGCCAAATGCTGACTGGCCCTTGTTTGAGAAGCCGCTTTTTGCGATACAGGCTGCGACAACTCAGACGGCTGCGACGCTTCACCCCGATTCGAGGCTGACTGATGTTGGAGAGGTTTTTCCAAACCGCAGGCGGAAATGGCAAACATCACGAAAAAAAGACAGGACAGACGAAGTTTCATCATGCTGACACCACAATATTGATATGCTGAAATCCATCGCCGGGTGCATTCACAGCCCAGCATTGTAATGCCGCGATTCCGCCAGCACAAACGCCATCACAAACGCTGATAATGGGATAGGCGAAGCCCTCCCATGCGCTGTCCATATCCGTTGGCGATGGTTTTGCAGGGCAATCCGGATGCGAGTGATAAACGCCGACAATCTCGCTGTTCGAACCGCGCAACTCACGATCAATCGCCTGATATGCAGCCGGATCAAGCTGGAATCGATCAGCAGCCCGGTCCTTATTCAGATTGGCCACTGCTCGCACATCGTTTATTTTCCAGCCTTCTTCGGTCAGAGCACCAATGAGAAGGCCGCATATTTCCAGCGGATACCCCGCTTCAGCCTGTTGCCGAATAAGGTCGATGCTGGTTTGCGGCATAAATAATTGTTCAGATGCAGAAGTTTCATCAATGATCGCCAGATATGCCGTACTGCGAAACCGTTCCGGTTCGAACTTGGATAGGGTCAAAGGGATGCTCCGTTTTGTTTACAGAAAAGTTGGAAGGCAAGCCTATCGCGTACCAGCCACTTGCCAAGCATGTTCATTTGCGCAGAATAGGTGTATAAGAAATGGAGGTTCTTTATCATGAATATAAAACGATCATTAGCCTGTCTGGCGATCACAGCATTTGCCTTTGCCCTAATATCCTGTTCCGAATCAGAGCCGAAGCAAGCGCATGTTTCATTTGTACAACCGGTTGACGGGGCGACTGTCGGTAGAACATTCAAAGTCATCATGGCAGTTGAAGGCATGAAAGTTCACAAGGCTGGTGAAATTATCCCCGGAACAGGTCACCACCACCTGATTATTGATGGAAATGGAAGCGAAGACTTCTACATTCCAATGCATGCTGTCGTGGTGAAAGACCATACGCACCTGCACTTTGGCAAAGGGCAAACTGAAACAACGCTGCACCTGTTTCCTGGCAAACATACGCTGACCTTGCAATTTGCCGATGGCCATCACAAATCCTATGGCCGGGCCCTCAGTCAGACGATCACCGTGACTGTAAAATAATCACGGCAAAAAGTAGCAAGCTGAAAAACAAAAAAGGGAAGGCGCAATGCCTTCCCTTTTTTTATGCGGTATCGAAACCTTAACGTTTCGAGAACTGTGGAGCGCGACGGGCTTTCTTG
>CAYUBK010000003.1:0-41186 GCA_964442955.1 uncultured Zetaproteobacteria bacterium
CCGCTTCGCACCCATGTTGATATCCATGCGTTTGTTTACATAGGGCAGCACGCCAAACAAGGCCAGTTTGGGGCTGATACCATAAGCCAGTACCAGCGGTACGGCTATGACCGTCACATCCCGATTCAGAGCCGTAGCATCGCCTGTCTTGCGAACCAGTTTGATTTGTGAGCGTACAATCCCCACCCCTTCGGAAATTGGCAGTGCGCTATTGAATGTAATCGGCCCGGCAGCAGCAACCTCTGCAAAGCTGAACAGGCTGGTAGCCAATACCATAATCCACAGCAACATCACCCATCGCCTTCCAGACTGTCCATAATCGGGCAAGCCTTCAGCGCACCTTTTTTAGGACACGCCTCCACCAGTGGAATCAACGCATCCCTCATACGCTCAAGGTCGTGAATTTTTGCTTCGATGTCTTCCAGGTGGTTTGCTGCCATCGCACTGACTTCGGCACAGCTTGCGTCCTGTTCGTCCTGCAATACCAACAGCGCCATCACCTGCTTCAGCGTAAAGCCCAGTTCCTGTGCACGCTTGATAAACCGGATACGCCGCACCGATGCATCATTGAACACACGATAACCATTCATGGATCGAGCAGGTGCAGGCAGCAGGCCACGACGCTCATAATAGAGCACAGTCTGTGCATTCACGCCCGCTTGTTTGGCTACCCAGCCAATGGTTTTTTGATTCGCCTTATGCACTGACTGTTACCTCCTTGCCGGTGTACGATGCCGGAAGCCTAATCCCTATACTATGGTAAGGGGTCAAGCAGTGGATCATACTGAAAAGCGTATCAGTGATTTTACATATCAGGGAGACAAAAGTACGACTGGGTACGGCCAAAAAACTGCCCTGCCTGGATCGGAAAATATTTAATCTTTTTCTTTCTGAACGGGTGGACACGGCACATCACCATAAGAACAGAATACACAACAATCATCGCCTTTAGGCTTGAGCAGAGTATGGCACTGCTCACATTCGTAGAACCACTGGCAGGCATCGGTGGGCATGGTTTCGGTTTTGCGGTGACCGCAGGACGGACAAGTGATGGTTGATTCAGCAATCATGGGCTTTCTCCATCTGTTTGAATGAAGCCAGGCAGCAACGACCGGATGGGTTTCTGGATTCACAGGCGCACAGGCCCTCTTTCGTCTGCTTTACCACAAAGGCTTTCATGGATTCCGCAGACCCGTCACCCAGCGCAGTACGGTATGAGGGTTCAGAGATATCGAAACAGTAACATAGCATCGCCTCAGTCCCCGCCAGGAATGCTCGCAAAGTGGATTTCGGAATCATCGTGGATGCCGAAAAATAACCGGTGGTACAATCCCGGTTGGCGCAGAATGCGTAATCGCCTTCAGCTATGCTCTGATTATCCGGAAACTGAACCTGATGCAATATCGTTTGCCTGTTAACCGGGAAACATTGTTGCGCGCAGTTGGGGCACACTACCCTGCCCTTCTTCGGTTTCGAACCACAGCAGGAACAGGACATTATTGATCTGACTCCTTTGCACTGTCATCCCCCTCATCGTCCTTAAAAAAGGCGTAGGCTGTCAGTCCTGCAAACAGAGCCAGCGCCGGCATCAGCACGGCATCAAGATGCCCGACCCATGCCGCAAGTCCAACTGCGCCTAACAAGATAACCAGCAACGGCGTAAAGCAGCAGAGTGCAGCAATCGCGGTGCCGATGATTCCGGTTTTGAGAAGTGTAGATCTTTTCATTTTATTCTCCGTTTATTCTTTTTAATGGCATGAGGGACAGTTCATCACCAACCAGATGATGCCAGACACTGCTGCAATTCCGATGATGATATTCAGTACAACTGAGTTGCCGCTATTTTTTTCCGCTTCGCTCATGGTTGTGCTCCTGTTATCAGATAGGGTAGTAATGAAGGTGAGATCAAAAGAAACACAGCCAACCCGCCCAGCACCCAGAGCAGGGTTGATTTCTTTGGCGGACAACCATTGGCCACACATACTTTTCTACTCTGCCAGTGACGCCAACCTGCCCAGCCAATCAGGGCAAGAGTGATGAAAGCAAATACAGGGCGATACGGCTCCATGGCGATAAATGCCGATGCTGAACCAAGCCCTAACAGCACAACGATCAACGGCCCGATACAACAGGCAGATGCTAAAAAACCAGCGATAACTGCACCAAGCAACGGTGTATGCTCTTGCTTTGTTTCAACATGATTCATTGTGCGTTCTCCAATGCATTCAAAATGGGACAGGGATCATTCTCTGCTGTTTGTTCACACTGTTCGGCCAGAGCAAGCAGGGTTTGGCGCATACGGGCCAGCTTTTGAATGCGTATTTCAATTTCTTCAGCTTTGGCTTGTGCCACAGCTTTCACCTGATGGCAGGTCCGCCCGTTTGAATTAATTGCAAGCAATTGCCCGATTTCCTCAAGCGTAAAACCCAGCTCTTTGGCCTGCACAATAAATTTTAATCGGGTGATATCATTGGCTGAATACTGACGGTAGCCGGATTGCGTTCGTGCAGCCGGCGGAACCAGCCCGCGCTGCTCGTAATAACGGATCGTATCAATGGATACGCCGGTCTGTTTTGATAATTCACCGATCTTCATGGGCGAATGATAAAGCATGGAGTATACTCTAGGGTCAAGCAAAATATGCCGGCATGGGTTTTGAAACTATGCCCAGAGTGCTGTGGCAGTAATCGACGGCCACAGCACCTGCAAGTCAAATGTAACTTCAACCCTCGTTGAAACGATCCAGATTCATGACTTTGATCCAGGCATCAACAAAGTCATGAACAAATTTCTCTTTCGAGTGATCATATGCGTAGACTTCAGCAACAGCTCGCAGTTCAGAGTTTGAGCCGAAGATCAAATCAACCGGCGTGGCTGTCCATTTAAGTTTGCCTGTCTGACGATCATGTCCTTCATACACACCCTTATAGCTGGAAGACTTCTTCCATGTTGTGGACATGTCGAGCAAGTTGATAAAGAAATCATTGCTCAGTTGTCCGGGCTTGTCAGTGAATACGCCGTGCTTCAATCCGCCGGTATTCGCGCCCAATGCGCGCATGCCACCGACCAGCACGGTCATTTCCGGCACGGTAAGAGTCAGCAGGTCAGCCTTTTCAACGAGCATTTTTGTCGGCGACCCATAACTCCTGTCGCTATAGTAATTGCGGAAGGCGTCAGCAGTCGGTTTCAATACGGCGAATGAATGCACATCGGTCATCTTCTGCGATGCGTCGCCACGCCCCGGACTGAACGGCACGTTCACCTTGAAACCGGCATCTTTGGCTGCCTTCTCAATCGCAGCAGCGCCTCCCAGCACAATCAGGTCAGCCATCGAAATCTGCTTGCCACCGGCAGCCCTGTTGTTGAAACGTTCCTGAATGCGTTCCAGTTTCTTCAACACACTCACCAGTTCCTGTGGGTCGTTGACTTCCCACTGATTCTGCGGAGCCAGACGAATACGCGCACCGTTAGCTCCGCCTCGCTTATCTGATCCACGATATGTTGAAGCGGATGCCCAGGCCGTCCTGACAAGTTCAGGCACGGACAAACCGGATTTCAGAATCTTCGTTTTCAGCTTGGCCACGTCCCTTGCATCAATCAACTTGTAGTTGGGAGTCGGAACCGGATCCTGCCAGATAAACACCTCTTTCGGGACTTCACTGCCCAGGTAGCGGGTACGCGGCCCCAAATCGCGATGCGTCAGCTTGAACCATGCCCTGGCGAATGCCTTGTTGAATTCCTTAGGATGATCCAGGAAACGTTTGGATATCTTGCGGAATCCGGGATCTTCCTTCAATGCCAGATCCGTCGTCAGCATTATCGGAGGGTTATATTTACCCTTGACGTGTGCGTCTGGCACTGTGCTGTGCGCATCCATATCGGTAGGCACCCACACTGTTCCGCCAGCAGGGGTTTTCTGCTTTTTCCACTCGTAGCTGAACAGATTGTTTAGGAACAAAATGGACCACGCGGTTGGCGTCTGGGTCCAGGCACCTTCCAGTCCACTGGTCATGGTATCTTCCGCTTTGCCTTTGCCACACTTATTTATCCAGCCCAGACCCTGCTCTTCAATGGCAGCAGCGGCGGGTTCCGGACCCACGCAATTCGCTTTCACAGCACCGTGGGTTTTGCCAAGGGTGTGACCGCCTGCAATGAGTGCAACAATCTCTTCATCGTTCATGGCCATACGACCAAAAGACTCACGAATATCTGCGGCTGCAGAGACCGGGTCAAGATTGCCGTTTGGTCCTTCAGGATTCACATAGATTAACCCCATCTGCAAGGCCGCCAGCGGTTTTTCGAGCTTGCCGTCTTTGCTATAGCGCTTGTTGTTGGCCAGCATCTTTGTCTCCGGCCCCCAGTACACCTTATCGGCCTCCCAATCGTCCACGCGACCACCTGCGAAACCCAGAGTTTCAAAACCCATGGATTCCAGTGCAACATTACCGGCCAGAACCATCAGATCACCCCATGATACGCTACGCCCGTATTGTTGCTTCACCGGCCAAAGTATTCGGCGAGCCTTATCCAGATTGGCATTATCGGGCCAGCTGTTGAGAGGCTCGAAGCGTTGCTGACCGCCATCGGCACCGCCACGACCATCATGGATACGATAGGTGCCGGAAGCGTGCCAGGCCATTCTGATCATCAGGCCGCCATAGTGACCCCAGTCTGCCGGCCACCAGTCCTGTGACGTTTTCAATGTCTTCTCGATGTCCTTTTTCAAGGCCTTGAGGTCGACACTTTCGAAGGCCCTGGCATAGTCAAAGTCGTCGCCGTAAGGATTCGATCTGGGATCGTGCGAACGCAGTGGTTCCAGATTCAGCAATTCGGGCCACCAAAACTGATTGGCCTTGGCCTCACCTTTATTCATAGCAGGATTTGCCAATGCCGCGGTTGAGAGCAATGCAGACATCAAACCCGCTATTGTTATCATTATGAATTTACGTTGTTTCATAGATATCGTCCTCCTTGTTATTGATGCTGCTTGTGTAGCAGAGCAGAAATATGTGGCGTATCGCGGGCCACACATAGCTATGGATGAGAAGATAACAATAGATATAGTCTATGTATAATTGATTGTTTCTATATTATCTATAGGTTTCGACTATCAATGAAAATGGGGTCAGATATGAATCTACGCGCTATCTCTTATGTGGTTGCTGTGGCTGACTTGTGTAATTTCAGTCAGGCAGCCGAACAATGTCATGTGAGCCAGCCGACTTTGAGTGCTCAAATCAAAAAGCTTGAGGATTTTTTGGGAATAAAGATTTTTGAACGCAACAACAAACGCGTCATGATTACCGAAGAAGGCAGGGATATTATACAATCTGCAAGGCGAATCCTGCAGGAAGTTGAAACTATCAAAGAGATTGCTGAAAGCGCCCGGAATCCTTTTTCCGGGATATTCCGGCTTGGAGCATTCCCAACACTATCCACCTATATATTTCCCGGCATTGTCCCGCAGATCAAAAAACTTATGCCTGACTTGCGCCTTGTTCTGATAGAAGAAAAAACGGCCATTTTAATGGATAAGCTCCACAAGGGAGATATTGACGCAGCACTGTTTGCAATGCCGGTACATGAAGATTTTTTCGAGATGAAAATATTGTTTGATGACCCATTTTTCCTAGCCTGCCCACCGGGTCATCCATTGACAAAAAAATCTGAAATCGAAGTCGAAGAACTGGCTGAATATCGCCTGCTGTTGCTTGAAGAGGGGCACTGCCTGCGTGATAACGCGCTGGAAATCTGTCAGCAGCATAATATCCCGGAAGAACAAGCCTTTCGCGCTACTGGCCTCGAAACATTGCGCCAGATGGTTAAGGCCGGAACAGGAATCACCTTGATGCCGGAAATAGCTATGAGCAATCCGGAAAAGGGAATTCATTATATCCCCTTTAAGAACCCGGTTCCACACAGAACCATCGGGTTATTTTACCGCAAAACATCCGTAAAAAAAGAAATAATTCAAATAGTTGAGAGGATATTAAAAGACTCTCATCACTAGGACACTAGCCTGACATAGGGGGCCGATCAGCCATCTTTATCCCTATTGGCAATGTCTTGTATGCGATTACGCTGCAACACTGTAATCCGATTACGGCCCAGATTCACCAGCCCTTTGCGTTCAAAATCCTTGATCAGGCGGCTGACCACTTCGCGCGCCGTCCCCAGTTCCACGGCCAATTGCCTGTGGGTGAGTTCCAGCACATCGCCGTTTTGTTTTGCATTCTTGAGCAGGAATGCGGCCAGTCGCACATCTTTCCGACCGAAGGCGACATCTTCGAGCAACAGCATCAAATCGGAGATTCGATTACCAATATTAGCCATCACAAATTGCCGGAAGGCTGGCGATCCGGCCAGCGCAGAATCAAAGGCGTCCAGCGGCAACAGCACCATATCAACATCGGATTCAGCAATGCCTTCAGCCGGATACTGTTGATGAGCCATCAAACAGGTCGTGGTCAGCATGCAACTCTGCCCTTCTTCGACACGATACAGCACAATCTCATGGCCTTGCGGGTCAATCTTCTGCACCCGAATCGCACCGCTTACAACCAACACATAACCATTACAGGCATCGCCATCGCGAAACAGCACACTGCCCCGTTTCACTTGCATGCGCATCGCCTTGCCGGACGTGACGCGCCATGCCTTGTCCCTATTCTCTTTCAGCGACGGAAAAGTGTGCAGCCAGTCCGTGTTGATGGGCATAAAACTCATGAATTCTCCTTAATAGTCAAAATCTCTATCCACGAATCACAGAAGGTGAATTACGAAGTAAGAGAGGCTCCCCTGGGGGACGAATTGACACGAATAAATCAAAGGATGTTTCAATTTGTCTTGATTCAATCGCTTCGCTTCGCGTTAATTCGCGCCCATTCGCGGTTCCTGCTTTTAGTTTACGCCTGAGCCACCGGATAACCGGCTTGCATCCAGGCCATGGTGCCGCCTTCAATGTTGATCAAGTTGCTGCGCCCGCACTGGCGGGCCAGGTAATCGGCCGCCTGCGCCGAACGTGCGCCGGATCGGCAGATCAGGAATACATCGCCCTGCTCAGGGAATTCATGTGCTCGTGCCATCAATGTATTCAGCGCAATCAGCTTTGCCCCCGGCACATGACCTGCCTGATATTCTTCAGGCGAGCGCACATCGATCAGAGCAAAAGGTGTTCCTTTCTCTTTCGCTACCAGCCAGCGCGGGTACAATTCATTCACATTCATCGATCCGAACATTATTTCACCACCGGGTAGCCGGCTTCTTTCCATGCCACAATGCCGCCCTGAACATTTTCAATATTGGTAAAGCCGTTCCCGGCCAGCAATTTTGCAGCCCGCGCCGAGCGTGTGCCGGAATGGCAATAGACATACACTTGCTTGTCATGTGGCACTTCACTCAATCGTTCAGCCAACACCTGCACCGGAATCAGTTTAGCTCCTTTGATATGGCCATCGGCATACTCTTTCGGGGTTCGTACATCCAGCAGCATAAACGGAATTTTCGATTTACCCCCCTGCACCCAGTGTTCATGCGTATGTGCTACGCTGGTATTCTCATAACCATCCGCTGTCTGCTCACCAATCCCGCATGCCGTACCCGCCAACGGCATAGCAATCACAATGGCTGCAATCATCATCATTCGTTTCATTGCATTTCTCCTCTTATCGTCCACGCAATGCTAGCCCACAGCAACAAGGCTTCAGTAACATTGTCACTTTCTTATACTCTTATGAATATGATGACTCAGTTCAGCCAAATCAACGGGTTTGGTGAGTATGGTGAAATTCTGTGTCTCCGGCTGTTCACTCGGGGATACGCCTTTTTCATAACCACTGAGAAACAGAATGGGTAAATCAGGATTCAGTTCACTCAGTCGCTCCGCAGCTTCTATGCCACCCATCACCGGCATGACAATATCTAACAGCGCCAGTTTTATCTCTGATGCATGATCGACAAACATCAACAGTGCTTGCTTGCCATTTTCAGCGCTCATTACCCGGTAACCAAAGTCTTGCAATATCTCCTGCATGATTTCACGCACTTGATCATCATCATCGGCCAGCAGAATCACTTCATCCTTACCACTGATGACTTCCAACGCCTCTGGCCTGCCCGCAGCAGCAGTTGAGTCTGACAGTGGAAAATAGAGTTTCATGCGCGTACCGGAACCTTCTTCAGATTCAATATCGATAGTGCCGCCATGGTTCTGCATCGAGCCATACACCATAGCCAGGCCAAGGCCGGTGCCTTTACCCTCTTCCTTGGTGGTGAAAAAGGGTTCAAACACATGTTCGAGATTGGCCTTGCTGATACCACAACCATTATCCGCAATGCTTATACATAGCAGCGGTTTGTTATCAATTTCACGATGCACAAACAGGAAATCATCATCCGGTTCATAGAGATGCATGCTCACTGTGATGGCGGGAGCATCCCTGCCTTCAAGCGCATGCGAAGCATTCACCAGCAGGTTCAACATGATTTGCTGCATTTGCGAACCATCACCACGAATTCGATAGTCCTGATCTCCAAGGTCATGCTGCAGGGCAATATTTTCAGGAATCGATGAACGCGCCAGTTTTAGAATCTCCTTAATGAACGGTTGCACCGGCATGACCGTCAGTTCGCTTTCTTCCTTGCGCGCGAAGGCAAGAAGTTGCCTGATCATTTCAGCAGCTCGCTGGCCTGCTTCTTCAATACGGTGAAGTTTCTTTTGCACATCAGCATCGGATGCTGTGCGTTTTTTGACCAGATAAAGGTTCCCCAGCATACCTGCCAGAACATTATTGAAATCATGCGCAATGCCGCCAACCAGCGTACCGAGCGCTTCCATTTTCTGCGCCTGACGGAACTTCGCTTCCAACTCCTCATGCTCGCTCATATCCTGCTGAATGGATACGTAGTGGCTGATGCCTCCGTTGGCATCAAAAATCGGCGCCACCGACATCAGCGCCGGATACAAACGACCATCTTTACGTTGATCCACTAACGAGCCATGCCATGTTTCACCGGATGTAATCTTTTGCCAGAATCGCTGATAAAATGTATCATCTTGTTGGCCACTTTTTAATATCGCCGGCGTTCGACCAACCACCTCATCAGCATCATAACCAGTAATCTTGCTAAACGCCGGATTCACATATTCGATCACGGCATCGGTATCCGTAATCAGAATGGATTCGCCGGCATTCTCAATGGCCTGCTGTAATTTGAGCAATTCATTTTGCTGGCGCTGCTGCTCTGAAATATCCCTGCATAGCGATGTCACGCCAACAACTTCTCCGTCTTCACGGATCAGCGGTGTGTTATGCCATTCGCATGTGATGATACGTCCATCGCTTGTGATGTTTTCATTGATACTTTGTGAACCGCCCTTATTAGCCAATAACTTTTGCCAAACTTCATCCACAAGCTGCTGCTGATTCTGAGGCAAAAGTAATTCGCTTCCGGACTTGCCTTTGGCCTGATCGGCAGAATAACCGAAAATCATTTCCGCCTCCCGATTCCATTCGGCAACGGTAAAATCGGTATTCCATTCAATGACAGCCATATGTGTTTGAGCCATGTACAGTTCATGACGCTGATGTGACAAGCGTAAAGCACCTTCAACTTTGCGCTGTTCGGTGATATCCCGAATCACAGATTGAATCGCAGGCTTGCCTTCAAATTGAATCTGCATGGGTGTAATCAAAGCAAATATATCCGACCCGCCTTGTGTTAACAAATGCTCTTCGACAGCCTCAAGAACCTCCCCATCCATGATGGCCTGCATACGCTGTGCCACCAGTTGCCGTGATTCCATATGCACAAATTCCATGACCGGCTTACCCAACATCGACCTGGCACTTTGACCACAAAACATTTCAATAGCCGCTCTGTTCGCATAAGCTATTTTTGCATCAACCAAAACGACGATAGCATCAGGCAAATCTTCAACCAGGTGCCTAAATTTAGATTCGCTATCACGCAGCTGCTGCTCGACTTTTTCTCTCTTCCCGGCATTGGCTGCGATGCGCCACACCAGAATCGCCAGCAGCAGTAAAAAAAGCAGTGTATATCCGGCAATCCGCTGCCCAAGTGGTGCAGCCAGGGCAGCCAGACCGGCATGACCCCTATATTCAATAATTTTCCAGATCGACTGCTCATTCTCAGAATCGGTAGTAACCTGGTTATTCATGCTATTCGGCAATGCATGGTAAGCAGCCTGTAGCGGCCGCAGGGTCGAGAAGGTAAACATGCCTTGTTGCGTAACAAAGTAGCCATAATCCTGCTGACCAATCATCTGCCACGCCTCGGGAAATTTAGCGCTGAATTGTTTGAGGGGTTGATCAGGCAGCAAAAAATCCCAGGTTCCTGTCATCTTGCCATCGTGCAGCCATTCGCCCTGCCGGTTAACCAGCAGGCTTCGGTGCGGAAAACTCGCATGTTTATCCATAAAGCCTTGCATCATTGATTCGACCAGCACATTCAGCACCAGCAGACCGCGTTTCTCTCCCCCTGCATCAAACACCGGGGTAATCAGACGCATGGCGGGTTCCAGCGGTTGCTTCACCGTGCCATGTTCCCAGTTCAGGTCTATCGGAGAAATATAGATCTGGTTTTTATGCAATGATTCGGATGCTGCGATATAATAACGATGGCTTTTATGCTGCAATTCACTGTCGGGAACAATTCTCACCCGCCCTTGATAAAAATGAACCCGTAATAATTCCTTACCATGCAGATCAATCAGGCGAATTTTCTCATAGCGTTTTGTTGTTGCCAGCAATGTTTTAAATTCATCAGCCAGCTCATTCAGCGCAGCCTTGCCGGAGGTTTCGAATGCACTTTTCCATGCCTGCATATTGGCAAACATCATCAAATCGGAGGCAAAGCCGCGAAACTCATCTTCCAAAAGCTGCTGTTCCAGCTTGGCTAGCGAGGCATCTTCCATCTCCGCCTGCCGGGTCACATCGCGGCTAACGAGCAGGTAATAGGAATAGCATATACCCATTAGAATAATGGCGAGCGGCAGATAAATGCGCAGGAATCGAATCATATGTGCCCTCTCTATATTCTACCCTCAAAACATAGGCTATATTCTTAGCATATCAAGTTTCAATCAACAAACATTGTCATCCAGCGGCACTCAGGCCGGCGCTTCGCGGTTCACCCATTTTAGTATGATAGATTGCATGTGACCATACTGGTGACTATAATTACCTTTGATAATAATGAAGTGTGATATGGCATCCATGAAAGCGTCTGTATTCAAGGCAAAATGTCTAGGGATCATGGATGAGATCAATGAAACCGCCGAAGAAATTATCATCACCAAGAATGAACGTCCTGTTTCCCGCCTGCTGCCCTTTCGCCATAAACCCAAAACCCTGTTTGGCCTGCATGCCTCCGGCATTCACGCATCGGATGATTTGATTGAACCTGTAGAAGAAAGCTGGGCGGCTGAAAAAGGATGATTATTCTGGATACCCATGCGCTGGTATGGATGGATGTGGGAGCCGCCTCGCTTGGCAAGCGAGCGATTCAGATGGTTGATCAGGCCCTGGCGGATGATGCACTGGCAGTTTCTGCTATTTCATTCTGGGATATAGGCATGCTGATCAACAAGGGACGCCTGAGCATGGACTTTCCGCCTGATGCGTGGCGCAAGGATATTTTAAGCAGAGGTCTGGTTGAGTTACCCTTGGACGGAAAAACAGGCATTAATGCAGCCAACCTCCAGAACTTTCATGGCGACCCTGCCGAGCACATTATTGTTGCAACAACACTCCTAACAGGCGCATCACTGATCACCGCAGATACAAAAATCCTGAAGTGGGATGGACTCACTCAAAAGATCGATGCGCGCCGTTGACCTGCCGTTTACCGGCCTGCCGCGCACGACTGCATGGATACAAGAGGTAGAGCAACGCAGGAGCAGTTGCCGAGTAGATTTCTCATAAGTCCGACAGACCCATAGGGAACTTATGATTGAGGCCGCTATCTTTTCAGCTCTTTTTATATAATGCTTTTGAATAAATACGAATGGAGGCCAGTCCTGTGCTATACCGTGAACAAAAGCAGGGAGCGGCAAAACCGCTCCCTGCTCATTTGCAGAAGACACTATCCCTTAACCGGGTGGGAATACTGTTATTATTTCATCTTCTACAATTCTTTATAACGCGCAGTAGCTGATTAACCCAGTACCTGCTCGCCATGCGATGTGATATCCAGACCTTCGCGTTCGGCTTCTTCATCCACACGCAGACCAATGACGACATCAATCACTTTCAGGATCAAGAATGTCACGACCGCACAATAGGCAATCGTGGCGCCAATGGCTTTGAGCTGAACCAGCACCTGTCCGCCAATACTCACGCCTTCTGCCAGACCGGCGCCGCCGAATGAGGATGACACAAATACACCAGTCAGAATCGCACCCACGATACCGCCGATACCGTGCACGCCGAATGCATCAAGTGAATCATCATAACCCACCGCTTTCTTCAGGAAGGCAACCGCGCAAAAGCACAGTACACCGGCAGCAGCACCAATCGCCAGAGCACCAATCGGGCCAACAAAACCGGAAGCCGGCGTAATCGCAACCAGACCGGCAACCGCACCGGAACATGCACCCAGCAAACTAGCTTTCTTGAACACAACCTTCTCAGCTACGCACCATGCCAACACAGCAGTCGCAGTTGCAACCTGAGTGACCAGCAATGCCATACCCGCAGTTCCGTCAGCCGCCAGTTCTGAACCGGCATTAAAGCCGAACCAGCCAACCCACAGCAGTGCTGCACCAATCATGGTCAGCACCAGATTATGCGGCATCATCGGCTCTCTCGGATAACCAGTACGTTTACCCAGCATCAGCGCACATACAAGACCAGCCACGCCGGCATTGATATGCACCACCGTTCCGCCGGCGAAATCGAGTACGCCGTCATCAGCAAACAAGCCGCCGCCCCATACCCAGTGACAGATCGGCGCATAGACAGCCAGCACCCACACGCCGGTAAACAGCATCACAGCGGAGAATTTCATGCGCTCGGCAAATGCACCGATAATGAGTACCGGGGTAATGATTGCGAAGGTCATCTGGAAGGTGGCGAATACTGTTTCAGGAATCGTACCGGACAGGGTGTCGTAACCCACGCCTGAGAAGAACGCCTTGCCCAAGCCACCGATAAAGGCAGTGCCCTCGCCGAAAGCCAGCGAGTAGCCGAGTACGACCCACAAAACGCTCATCAGAGAAGCGATTGCAATCGTCTGCATGCACATGGATAACACATTCTTTTTGCGCACCATACCACCGTAAAATAACGCCAGGCCCGGCAACGTCATCAGCAATACCAGTGCGGTAGCTGTGATCATCCAGGCGGTATCGCCAGAATTCAATGTTGGTGCTTCTTCAGCAAATGCCATTACCGGCGTCAACAGCGCCGCCGGAAGCATGAATCCTAATTTAATCATCATGTTTTTCATGATTCCCCCTTATAATGCATCCGCATCGGTCTCACCGGTGCGAATACGGACAACTTTTTCAACATTGGATACAAAGATTTTACCATCGCCAACTTTTCCGGAGCGTGCGGCTTCAACAATAGCATCGACAACCATATCAACCTGATCCTCTCCCACGACAACAGAAATTTCAGTTTTCGGCACGAAATCCACATTATATTCCGCCCCGCGATACAGCTCGGTATGGCCTTTCTGACGACCGTGGCCGCGCACTTCAGTGACTGTCAGGCCGGTAATGCCGGCTTCGATCAGTTTATCTTTCACATCATCCAGCTTGAACGGCTTGATAATGGCTCGAATCATTTTCATACTTACTTCCTCCTGAGAATTGAGTGATTTTAATAAGTTTCGGAATGAAGGGGCGGCTGCAACCGCCCTTTCTTTATATCATTTATTGCTTAAAACGCCACGTTCACGCCGAATACGGCATTGAAATCCGACTGCGTCTGATAGATGTAGCGTTTGCCATCCAGCGCTTTTGAGACTACAGGAATGATAGCGGTGACCGATGGTGTAATCGTCAGGCTCGAAACTTCGAAGTCCCTGCTTGCAGCGACCGTAACAAGCTGAATGCCATCATTGATATTTCCGGAAGTTACTGCTGCAGCACGCGTAGGATCATTATCATAAACAGCAAATGAAGCCGTTGTGGACAGATCATAATCCCCCACAGAGGTACTGACGCCGGCATCAATCCAGAGATCACCTGTGATATTCAGATTATTTACCGGTTTACTGGCATCGCCCACGGTGTAATACGCGGTAACAAAAGGCGAAATCATCGCATCATAGGAAAGGCCGACATAAACTTCGGCAAAATTTGCCGTAGAATCACGCAAATAGGTATAGTAAATACCACCAACGGTATAACCAAAGTCGCCAATACTACCGGAGTAATCGAGCGTCCAATCGAATTCAATCGCATCCTGGCCTGCAAACTGAGGTGCCGGTGATGCAAAAGTATTAGATGCCCAACCTGAAGCGCTCAATGTGCCCGGTCCAATATCCACGCCGACCGACACATCGCCCTGAACGGCCACTTTATTAACATTTTGTGGAGCACCACGCCAGATATACTGACTATACACTCCCATATCTCCTGCCACGGCTATGCCGTCGGCTTGTGCTTCAACAGCTGCTGAGCCAACACCCAGCAGTGCTGCCGTGAGTATTCCCAATAGTGATTTCTTCATGACCTTCTCCTATAAATAGTTATGCTTTGTCAATGAGACATGCAACAGATATAGCAGTTCATGTGCCATTACTCCTGAATATAATAAGTTAAATAAAAACAAGTAGTTATAAAACAATTAAGCCGCATGTGTGGAAATATATGCCTAAATTTTAAGCGCATGTGCAAATAGAATATGCATTATATCCTGATCAGCCATCTGATAGAGTCGCACGATGATTATCATGTTTTGAGATAGAGTGGCATTTATAAATTGCGCAAGCTATGGTTCCCCCACCCTGAAAGACGGTACCACGCAGGTGGACCGAAGCGGCAAGGCAATGATAATGAATAATAGAACCGTCACGGCAGCGACGCTATTGCGCGCCAAGCAGTGCAACGAAAAAACTGTATGGCTGACGGCATATGATGCCACGTCCGCCCAAATTTCCGAAGCCGCCGGAGCCGATGTTCTGCTGGTTGGCGATTCGCTCGGCATGACCTGCCTGGGCTTTGATTCCACCTTGCCCGTCACGCTTGATCAGATGATTCATCACACCACTGCCGTTGTACGTGGTCGCAAACGTGCATGGGTGGTATGCGACCTTCCATTCGGTACCTATCAACAATCGCCTGAACAGGCATTTGAATCCAGCGTTTCAGTATTGCAGGGCACAAATTGTGACGCCGTCAAAATCGAAGGCGGCGAACACATGGCTGCTAGTATTCGTTTTCTGGCAGAGCGCGGAATCGCTGTAGTCGCCCATATCGGACTGACACCGCAATCGGTTAAAAAATTCGGTTCTTACGGCAAGCGTGGCAAAAGTAGTACGGAACGCAGCCAATTGTTGAAGGATGCACACGCAGTCAGCAGAGCAGGAGCGGTGTGCATTGTGCTGGAAAATATTCCCGCCGACCTGGCGGCAGAAATCTCTGCCGAACTGGATATTCCTACGGTTGGCATTGGCGCAGGAGCCAACTGCGATGCGCAAGTATTGGTGTTCAATGACCTCGTCGGCCTCTCCGAAACCAATCCGCCGTTTGCGCCCGCATATGGCAATGCGCGCCAAATGATGACAAATGCCATATCGCGCTGGAGCGCCGATGTTAAATCCGGTCAATTCCCGGCATGAGAATCGCGACCACATCCGCTGAAATTCGCAGCCAGCTAAAAGCGCTGCGCGGACACAAAAGCATCGCCTTTGTGCCGACCATGGGGTGTTTGCATGCCGGCCACATCAGCCTGATTGAGAAAGCCAGGACGCTGGCCGATATCGTTGTCGTATCGGTCTATGTCAACCCGTTGCAATTCGGCCCGAATGAAGATCTGGAGACCTATCCGCGCAACTTCGATGCCGATGCGCGCGCCTGCGCCGATGCCAACGTTGATTTTCTCTTTCATCCGGCCACCCTTTACCCCGAGCATGGACCGAATATCAGTCTGAAAACCACGGAACTATCCGATTGCCTGTGCGGTGCAGCACGCCCCCGCCATTTTGATGGCGTGGTCACGGTGGTGAATATCCTGTTTAATATCGTGCATCCCGATATCGCCGTATTCGGTGAAAAGGACTGGCAACAACTGGCCATTATTCGCTGCATGGTCAGCGACTTACAAATGCCGATTGAGATTGTCGGCAGCGCTATTATTCGCGAAGCGGACGGTTTGGCGATGAGCAGCCGCAATCGATACCTCACTGCCAGCGAACGCCAACAGGCGCTCGCTCTGTCGCAGGCGCTGAACGCCATGCGGCAAGCCGCTTTGGCCGGTGAAACAGATGTCGAAATACTGAAAACTATAGCCCGCAACATTCTCAACGCTGCCGCCATCACGATTGAATACCTTGATGTGCGTAAGGCAAACTCATTACAAAACACGCACAAACTGGGCAACAATCCGGTGCGAGCCTTTATCGCCGCCAAAATTGGAAAAACCCGCCTGATCGATAATATGCCGCTCGAATTCATGCCAGTCGAACATACAGTACCCGAACCGAGTACGGAGGAATCCCGATGAAACTGACCATGCTGAAATCCAAAATCCACCGCGTTACCGTCACCCGTGCCGAACTTGATTATGAAGGCTCCTGCGCCATCGATCAAAACCTGATGGACAAGGCGGGCATCCTGTCGTTCGAACAATTACATATTTATAATGTCGCCAACGGCGAGCGCTTTACTACCTATGCGATTAATGCGCCCCGTGGCTCCGGCATTATCGGCGTCAATGGCGCTGCCGCGCACAAAGCCGCTGCTGGAGACTTGTTGATTATCTGCACTTATGCCGAAATGGCTGCGGCAGAAGCGGAGCATTTCAATCCGGAACTGGTGTATGTGGATCAGGATAATGCTATCACGCATACCAGCCATGGCCATCTGGCCGCAGCCTGACCGGGGCGTGCTATACGCCATCTCCAATGTCAAAGTTGAACTCGATGATGATGAAAACACTGTAACCGCTCGCCTGATCGCTTATCTCGGCGTCAATCCCGATCACTGTGTTGCCGTAGTTTGCGTTCGCCGCGCCATTGATGCGCGCAAAAAAAGCCAAATCCATTTCGTCTGCACCTATGAAGTCAGCCTGACAAAACCGTTAGAGCATCTACCGGCTCAGGTACGCGAAATTACCCATTCATCGCTCGAACCTGAATACCCGGATATTTTCAAGCCATCAGAAAAAACAAAAACGCATGTGATCGTCGTCGGCGCGGGGCCGGCAGGCCTGTTTGCTGCGTTATCGCTGGCCGAAGCCGGAGCACGCGTCACGCTGCTGGAACGCGGCAAAGCGGTGGAGCCGCGCATGCGCGATATCGGTCGACTGCGCTCGCGTGGCGAGTTGAATCCGGAAAGCAATATCTGCTTCGGCGAGGGTGGCGCAGGCACCTATACCGACGGCAAACTCTATACCCGCATCAAACATCCGTTCCTGCGCCATGTGCTGCACACCTTTGTTCGCTTCGGGGCCAAGGGCGATATTCTGGTCGATGCACATCCGCATCTGGGCACCGACAGGCTGGTGCGCATTGTCCGCAACATGCGCCATCATCTGCTCGACCTCGGAGTGGATTATCGATTTGAAAGCCGCGTCGATGAAATACTGCTGCATGAGGGCGCGGCATGCGGCGTGCGCGTCGCCAGTGGCGAAGAAATTGGCGCCGACCACATCATTCTGGCCACCGGCCACTCGGCTCGAGACACCTTCGAGCGCCTGCATAATCTGGGCGTCAAAATGGAAGCCAAAGCATTTGCCGTCGGCGTGCGCGCCGAACATCCGCAAACGCTGATCAACCACAATCAGTATGGCCGCATGGCAGGACATCACAAACTGGGCGCAGCGGAATATAAACTGACGCATCAGGTTCCCGACTCCTATCTGGACAAACGTGGCGTCTATTCATTCTGCATGTGTCCGGGCGGACTGATTGTGCCCTCGCCTACCGAAACCGGCGGCATGGCGGTCAACGGCATGAGTAATGCCAAACGCGGCGGGCAGTGGGCCAATTCCGGCATTGTCGCCCAGATTACTCCCGATGACCTGATCCGCCACGGCATCAAGCCTCACCCCCTGATGGGCATCGCATTCCAGCGCCAGCTTGAAACGGCGACATTTCAGGCCGCAGGCAATCGTTATGCAGCGCCGACGATGCGGCTGGTCGATTTCATTGCCAAACGCCCCACCGGCAAGCTGGCCTCCACCCGCTTCAAACCCGAAGCAGTCGCTGCCGATTTATGGAATATATTCCCCGACTGGCTGGGCGAACCGTTATGCGCCGGCATCAAAGGTTTCGGCCAAAAAATGCGCGGCTTTATCACCGACGAAGCCAACCTGATGGCCTCAGAAACACGCACATCCTCACCGCTACGCATAGAACGCAATGAAGCCATGCAATCGATCAATGTTTCCGGCCTGTATCCGGTTGGCGAAGGCGCAGGTTATGCAGGCGGCATTGTCTCCGCTGCTGTCGATGGCCTGAAAGCCGCCGCAGCCATCATCAGCAAAGTGACTGAATGATTGATGTGGGCAATGATTTTGAGTCGGGTTTCCCATACGTTGCCGACAGCGATGCGAAGATTCTGATTCTGGGCTCGATGCCGAGCAGAAAATCGCTTTCAGAACAACAATACTACGCCCATCCGCAGAATGCATTCTGGCCCATAATGGCAGAACTATTCGGTTTTGATACCGGACTGCCATACGAGGAACGGCTTGCTCGCCTGCGCGAAAACCATATGGCACTGTGGGATGTCGCATGCCAGTGTTTCCGTCCCGGCAGCCTGGATTCCGCCATCGAAATCGATTCGGTAGTTCCCAACGATATGGCATCGCTACTGGTCGATCACCCGCAAATTCATGCCATCTTTTTCAATGGCCGCAAAGCCGAAGAATTATACCGCAAGCTGGTGTACCCAACGTTGCCGCCAGCGTATCAGCATATTCAACAGTATTTGCTACCCTCCACCAGTCCGGCCAATGCAGGAATGAATCGCGCTCAGAAACTCGGCGCATGGCGCATTATCCAACACAACCCTTGAATCCAACTGGCTGCGCCCCTATCTATCGGGTTCAGTAGAACTATGAATTATTCAGGACAGGAGAATCCATGACCGCAACAACCACCAAAGAAACCCATGCTTTTCAAACCGAAGTAAAACAACTGCTGGATCTGATGATCCACTCGCTGTATTCGAACAAGGAAATCTTCCTGCGCGAATTGATTTCCAATGCATCCGATGCCGCCGATAAACTACGTTTTGAGGCTACCACCGATGATGCCCTGTTCGAAGGCGATTCGGATTTGCATGTGTATATTGATATCGACAAAGAGGCTCGCACCATCACCGTTCGCGATAACGGTATCGGCATGAATCGCGATGAAGTGATTGATAATATCGGCACCATCGCCCGCTCCGGCACCAAGGAATTCTTCGGCCAGCTATCCGGCGATCAGGAGAAAGACGCCCATTTGATCGGGCAATTCGGCGTCGGCTTCTACTCCTCATTCCTGGTGGCCGATAAAGTGACCTTGACCACCCGCCGCGCCGGCGTCGAAAAGGAACACGGCGTACGCTGGGAATCGGTATGTGACGGCGAATATGATCTGGAAACCGTGGAGAAAGAGACACGCGGCACTGAAATCACCCTGCATTTACGCGAAGAAGCCGATGAGTTCCTCGAACCCTACCGGCTGCGCTCCATTATCCAGAAATATGCTGATCATATCCCCTTCCCGATCCGCATGATGGGCACGCCAGTGCCGGCTGCCGAAGGTGAGGAAGAAAAACCGGCTGAAATCGAAACAGTCAATCAGGCATCGGCTCTGTGGACACGTCCGAAATCGGAACTGAGCGATGAGGACTACAATAATTTCTATAAGCATATCGGCCACGATTTTGAAGACCCGCTAGCCCGCCTGCATCAGAAACTCGAAGGAAAATACGAATATTCTTTGCTGCTCTACCTGCCCAAGCGCGCCCCATTCGACCTGTGGCAGGCTGAGGCCAAGCACGGCGTCAAACTGTATGTGCGCCGCGTATTCATCATGGAGGCATCCGAAGATTTGTTGCCGCGTTATCTGCGCTTTGTGCGCGGCGTGATGGACACCAACGATTTGCCGCTGAATGTGTCGCGTGAAATCCTGCAACAGAGCCCTGCCATGGATGCCATGAAGAAGGGAGCGACCAAACGCGTATTGGCCCTGCTCGATGAGATGGCGAAGAAAGCTGGCGAAGCAAGTGCCGATGACACCATCAACACCGATTACGCCGATTTCTGGGCCGAGTTCGGCAACTGCCTGAAAGAAGGCGTGATTGAAGATCACAGCAACCGCGAGCGCATAGGCAAGCTACTGCGTTTCTCGACCACTGAATCCGATGACCAGAGCGTTGCATTGACTGAATATGTCGAGCGCATGAAGGAAGGTCAGGACACGATCTACTTCATCACCGCCGAGACACTGGCCGCAGCCAAGCACAGCCCGCATCTGGAAGTGTTCCGCAAAAAGGGCATTGAGGTGCTGCTGCTGTCCGACCGTATTGACGAATGGTTGACCTCTCACCTGACCGAATTCGATGGCAAGAAATTACAGTCCATCGCCAAGGGCGAACTGGATCTCTCCGGCATTGGTGAAAATGCGGAAGAAGAGAAAAAAGAGCAGGAAGAGAAAGCCAAAGCCGCTGAACCTGCTGTTGAAAAGATCAAAACATCGCTGGGCGAGAAGGTGAAAGATGTGCGCGTCACCGACCGTTTGACCGAATCGCCTGCATGTCTGGTTTCCGATCAGTTTGATATGAGCTCCAATATGGAGCGTATCCTCAAACAGGCAGGTCAGGATGTGCCGGATATGAAACCGATTCTGGAAATCAATCCGGATCACGAACTGGTTCAGCGTTTGGCCAAGATGCGCTCGAAAGACAAAATCAATGATTTTTCCAGCATCCTGTTCGACCAGGCCGTACTGGCCGAAGGCGCCCTGCCGGAAGATCCGGCCGGTTTTGTTCGCAAGATCAACGCCCTGTTGATTCAGTAAATCGACAAACTGGCAAGAAACTGAAGCAGGCTGTGGCTTACGCTGCGGCCTGCTTTTTCCTTTGTCCCCACCGCTTCATGAACAATCAGGAGTTATGAAGTACCCGTTTGAGATGCTGAAACACTCTTGCGCCAGAAAGCGGCGAGCAAAGCTCCTGAAATATTATGCCATAAGCTGAACATAGCTCCGGCCAGAGCCGCCTCTGGTGAAAACCAGGCCAATGCCAGCGCTACGGCCAATCCGGAATTCTGCATACCCACCTCGATGGCTACAGTTCTGCTACGTCGGCGTGATAGCCCAAGCAGGCTGGCAATGCCACCACCGATAAACAATCCAATTACGTTGAGTAAAATTACGGCAATCACTAACGCTGCCAGCATCTCAGACATGCCCGATGCATTCAATCCGACCACCACTCCGACAATCCACGCAATGGCTACCATCGCAAGTAATGGTAAAACACCATCGATAAACCAGTCCGGCGGTTGCCAAAAGCGGCGAATCAAAATACCGAGTCCAACGGGCAAAAGAACAATCTGAACCACGCTGCCAAACAGCGCGACAGGATCAACCGGCAGCCATGCCGAAGCCATCAGCCAAATCCAGAACGGGGTCAACAGCGGCGCCAGCAGGGTTGATACGGTCGTCATCGCAACAGATAAAGCGACGTCACCGCGCGCCAGCCAGGACACCACATTCGATGCCGTTCCACCCGGGCAGCAGCCAACCAGAATCACGCCCAGCGCCAGCATCTTCGGCAATCCCAACAGAATAACCAGCAGCCATGCTGTCAGAGGCATGATTGCATATTGCAGAAAGACACCGAGCAAGACGGGTTTGCCGGCATGTTTCAGTGCCGCCACATCGGCCGGACGTAGTGTCAGCCCCATGCCGAGCATAATCAGCATAAGCGCTTCGGTAATCCATGCTTTTCCTGCACCGGCCTGCTCCGGGTTCAACCAGCCCCAGAACGCTCCCAATATCACCCAGACGACAAAGCCACTCTGGAGTGCAATCAATAAACGCAGCCTGTTCACCGGCGAAGAATGCCTGCTTTAATCAACACCACTGGTACAAATCTGAAATGATCACCACTCATGCTCACAGGCTAATGGGGCGCCGCTATACTGGCCAGCCTCCGGCAATAACCTTGGAAACCTCTGAATAAATACACCCTGTTTGTTTTGAACGGTGATGATTAATTCGGGAACCTTTTGGCAGCTTCGAACATCTATATGGTGCGGTTGCAGAAAAAAGAACGCAATACGCGAATTATTTCAGGCTTATACAGGAGAATGATATGCCATCAGTAATACATGATTTGAATCAAAATATTTTTCGCAATATAATTTTATTGCTTTCAGCAGTATCCATTATATCGGGATGCGCAACCATCGCCTCTGCGAACACATCACAAAAGACGGAGGCTTTAACAGATGCGAATATTGCCGCCATTGTTGTAGGGGCGAATAAGATAGATATTTCAGCAGGAAAAATTGCACTTCAACGCTCCGGCAATTCTGAAGTGAAAAAGTTTGCACAGCGAATGATTACAGACCATAATGCAGTGTTGAATTCTGCCGTCGAGTTGGTAACAAGGCTGGGGGTAACTCCGGTAAACAATGATTTGGTGGCAACACTTGCTGAACAATCGCGTCAACATGAAAAGAAGCTGCACACATTGTCAGGAAGCGCTTTTGACAAGAGCTATATTGATCATGAAGTCGCCTATCACGAGGCGGTTATTGGCGTCATTGAGAATCAACTTATTCCTTCAGCGAAAAACAAGGCATTAAAAGGCACGTTAATTTCTGTTGTGCCGGCATTTAAAGCACATCTGAAACATGCTCAAATGATCCAGCGGAAAATGTAAAGGCCGATGGCATTTTATACCGGACGGTATGGCAGCACAGCTAAAATTACAGATGTGATGATAGTTGTGTTGCTTGTCTCTTCTACAATTGTGACAAGCTATTCAAATGCGGATGTACATAAGCCAACTGCAGCTATCAAACTGCATCAAATTGTCATAACCGGCTTTGAGTTCGTACCTAAAAATTTTCATGTATCTCCGGGGGATACAGTGGTCTGGGTGAACCATGACATTGTTCCGCACAGCATTATAATTAGTGCAACTAAAAAAGTTATATCTCCGGGTCTGGATACCGGTGAAAGGTTTAAATTTGTAGTGAAAAGCGATACGTCATACGAATGTGGCTTTCACCCAACGATGCAAGGAAAATTAACTACGAATTAGAGTACGATTTAACGCAAACAAACATCAGTAACCAAAAGGAATTCATGTTGCAAACAACCCTGACTGAGACTCAAGCCATGAACGTTAACAGTATTGCTGTGCCCCCCTCCGATATTTTGGACGGGGAGATTATTGAGCGTGTGAAAACTGGCGATATTGATGCCTATGGCAGCATAATGAGGCGTTATAATCAGCGTATCTATCGAATAGCCCGCAGCATTGTGACTGATGATGCGGCTGCCATGGATGTCGTGCAGGAAGCCCATATCAAGGCCTATTTTAAACTGGATGAGTTTCGTGGACCAGAAGGATTTTCCGCATGGTTGGCCACGATCACCCGTAATGAAGCCTTGATGTATTTACGACGGCATAAGCGAGAGGTGTCTATGGTAGATGAACAACGATTTCCCGAACATACTGACGCTGATGGACATTTTAGCCACGATGATAATCGTCCTGACGTACTGATACAAAACAAGCAGTTGAGAACATTGATCAATAATAATATTGATCAACTCCCGGATGGCTTTCGAACCGTTTTTGTCTTGCGGGCAGTAGAACAATTCAGCGTCAAAGAAACATCTCATATTCTCGACATTAAAGAAAAGACTGTTAAAACCCGTTATTTCAGAGCCAAGCGACTGCTCCGCGCACAAATTCAAACCTATCTTGATAGCGTTGGCATGACGGTATATGAATTCGGCGGCCATCACTGCGACATCCTGATTCACAAAGTGATGGCACATATACTAAACAGGTCCTGAGTGAGCAGCTTCGCCAGCAACGAAAAAGCAGTCCGGCTAATGCATGTGTAGATTCCAGTTAAAAGGCCCACCTGAACCTACCCCGAATAATTCATAAAAAGAGGTGAACCCCGCGCAACCCATTGATATCATGGTGGTTCCGCAACCAATGCTTCGGATGAAGCAAGCCAACGAGGTTCACCATGACAAAAGCTACATCAAAACAACTCCGATTTCCCACTGTTGATGGACTAAGCGTACGCGGTCATTTTGACGGCGGCGCTATGTCGTCTGATTTCGGCAGTTTATTGATTGCAGGCGTTGACCGTCAGATTGGACTGACCGCCCGGCTTGCAGATGCACTTGCCGATAAACTCCATGGTTCATACATCACCCATGTTATGCACGACTTACACAAGCAACGTATTTATCAGCAGGCAACCGGCTATGAAGATGGCAATGACTCAGACTACCTTCGAACCGATCCCATGTTCAAGTTGGCCGTAGGCCGTAAACTCCTGGACGAAGGAAATGAGCTTGCCAGTCAGCCAACCGTCTCACGTCTGGAGAATGCAGCAACACGTAAAGATGTTTATCGCATGTCACGCGCCATGGTCGATCAGTTTCTTGCCAGTTATGCCAAAGCCCCCAAGCTGATTGTGCTGGATATGGATCACACCTCCGACCACACATTCGGTCAGCAGGAGCTTTCCTTCTACAACCACCATTATCGCAGCTACTGTTATTTGCCACTGACAATCTTTGAAGGAAGTTCCGGCAAACTGGTGTCAGCCATACTACGACCGGGAAAGCGCCCGACAGGCAAAGAGAATGCCATGATTATGAAACGCATCATCAGGCATATCCGGCAGGCCTGGCCTCGCACGCATATCATTCTCCGTGGCGATGGCCATTTCTCCAACCCTGAGCTGATGCAGCTATGCCTTGATGATAAACACATGGACTTCATCTTTGGTCTTCCCTCCAATAAAAAGCTGGCTGCGATGGCAGTTCCACTACTTGAGGAAGCGAGAACGCTGCATGCATACCGCAGTTCATTGCTGAAAGCGAATGAGGCGCCAGCCCAAAGCACCCAACTATTTGAGGAACATGAGTATGCGGCAAACTCATGGCCACAAGCCTTTCGCACCATTCTTAAGGCCGAAGTGATAGATGCTGGCGACAACCCACGCTTCATCGTCACCTCAATCAACGATCTCAGTCCGGAAACCGCCTATAAGAAATTGTATTGCGACCGAGGCAACGATGAGCGTTACATCAAGGAGTTGAAGCGCGACCTTGCATGTGATCGCACCTCCAACTCAAGCTTTCTGGCCAACTGCATGCGATTGTTAATCAGCTGTGCTGCCTATACGCTGATTCACTCGCTGCGTTCTGAAACATTGAGAGGAACAGGCATGGCCAGGGCATCTGCATCCACGATCATTTCAAGACTGTTCAAAATAGCGGTTCGTCTTGTTCAGGATAAAGACTGGATCAAGTTACACCTGCCGAGCTCATGCCCTGCCAAGGCTGTGTTGCTTCAGATTACGGAGATTCTCTACAAAATACCACCACCCAAGATAGTCTGAACTCAAACTGCCAACAATTCCTGTGAACTTATCCTGATTTTTATGTCGGGAGGAACAATCATGCGCCTTTTTCAGGTTCTTCATGCAGAAAGGCCATCAACCGATCCCGGCATGCACTGAAAAACAACAAAAAAGGAAAATCGAAGCGCAGAACAGTTCATTTACGGCACTAAAACTATTTTGTTTATATGGCTACTGGGTGGGTTAAGTTGTTTATGAATTATTCAGGATAAAGGCAAGCTCAACAGCTAAATGTCCGAAATAATCGGCCACGTATGTTCTCTGACTATTGTAACGCTGCTGTACTAACCAGCCTCCAAAATTAATCAATAACAGCTATGGCATGGCAGGAATGCGCCTAAGCACCATTATGATATACTTCGCCCGCCATGAACTGCAAAAAACGACTACATGAGGCCATGCGCATAACAGCCATGGCGTTTGCCATCTGGCTCTGCCTGCCCTTGTCCGTTCTGGCCAATGAGTGGATCGATTCAGGTTGGCAACACATCAATGCTGGTCAATATATCAAAGCACTCGAAACATGGCAGCAAGGAATCAATCAACTTGATGACAAACGGTTACTTGCCTCCGTTGGTGTCTATGCACATTTCCCCTATGCAATAGCCCAACTCAAACAGGTCGGCCCGGACTTTGGTGCATTGATTGTTCGACGCATCCTAAATGACAGGTTACTCTATTTCGTTCTCAGTACACGCCACGTTTCTGCCAACAGAAGTAAACGTCAGCTTGCGTTGGCCGATCTGAAGCAGGCTGCCGGCATTACAGATATATTAATCGCTGTCGAAGCAAGCACAATCAAACTGCACCCCGTACCCACAGATTATCTCTCCATATCCATTGTCAAACCTGTTCTGCACGCAGGCAAAGCAGAAAAAACAATCGGGGAAAAATCAGCCCGCACAGCACACAGACCAGCCACATCACCGTCATCCGAAGTTGTAAATAGCTTTTCCATCAATCGCTTTGAAATCAACGGGAATCACCATATTACAACGGACATCATTTTGATGGGCCTGAGCGACTTCTACGGCTCAGGCAAGAGTCAATCAGACCTGAAATCCATCCAGAATCAGGTTCTGGAAATTTACCGCATGTCAGGGTTCTACAATATGAGGGTATCAACACCGCAATTGGTTGATGATACGATACATATAAATATCCTGGAACAAAAAACCAGGTGAGCCTCAGCCCCGCAATATGTTTATCGATTGACCAGTAATTCCAGCCGTTCCTGTTCACCCTCAGTCACCGGTGCTAGTGCGGCATCGCTATAATCTAATGCCTTTGGGTCGGCCTTGATGCGGCGGCGAACTCCGGCGAATTTCAGCAACATGGCAGCAATACAGACATGCCCCCGCAGCACTTCCCACACTCGGCGCGGGTAGAACAATAACGGATTCTCAAGCGGCAATCCCGGCCTGCGATCCCGGCGATATTTGTGACGGAAATAGCCGCCCTCCAACGGATGCAGTCCTTCGAATTTATGGCATCCATAAAACCACAACATCAGAAACATCATCTTTCCCACGCTAATGCCCGAAGCGCGCGCCCGTTTGAGCACGGTCTCAATATGCTCTGGCGAATAATAGGCATCCCACGCCTGCTGATAGACTGTTTCCCACTGCTCTTTGCTCATTTTATCATGTTTTGTGGTGACATGATTCAGATCGTATTTATTCATATCCGGATCCATCCACACATCATGGCGATGTAAATCCTGATGATCAGCTGAACCCGGTAGCGGCGTCAGAAAAAAGAACTCCAGCAAATCCACCGGCAATTCGCGTTTAATTACCTCAATATCGTTGAGAATTTGCTCAGGTGTATCACCGGGAAAGCCCAGAATATAACCTGCGCACGTCATCACGCCGACATTTCGCCATGCCTGCATCAGCTTGCGGTATTCGGTAATTTTATTCTGTTTCTTGCCAGCCGCCTTGAGGTTGTCCGGGTTGATATTCTCCAACCCGATAAAAGCGCGCCGCACACCGGCCTTGCCGGCCTTTTCGATAAAGCGCGGCACCTTGTGACTCATCGTATCCACCTGGATAGTCATCCGAATAGAGATGCCATCGCGTTCCTGCATCAGGATCAGACGGTCAAATATGGCTTCCCAGTCACGATTGCGGGCAAAGTTATCATCGGTAATAAAAAAACGGGTAACGCCCTGCTCGGCATTGCTGCGTACGATTTTCTCCACATCATCTGCCGAACGACGTCGTGATTTGCGCCCCTGAACATTGATAATAGTGCAAAAGCTGCATACGAACGGACAACCGCGTCCGGCATCAAAGCTGGTCAGGGCACCCATGGAACGTTTCAGCATATCAGCCGGAAGAAACGGCGTAGGCTGATTTTCCACGCCGGGCAAATCGCTGAGATAATTGTATAACGGCTTCATGGTGCCGGCATAAGCATCTTTGAACACTTCTTCCAGCCGCCCTTCCGCCTCGCCGGCAAACAGGGATATGCCCAAATCCTGCGCCTCACGAATATCATCGGGGAATTCGGGTAACATCGATAAACAACCGCTGACATGAAAGCCGCCAATGCAAACCTGAATCCCTGCCGCCCTGAATACTCTGGCCATATCCATGGTGCGCGGAAACTGATTGGATTGCACGCCGGCGAAACCGACAAAACCGCAACCGGCCTTTTTAATCTGGGAGATTATTTTTTTCACCGAAATCCGCGTATTGGTTTCATCATATGCATCAACAAGAATCTCAACGTCTTCACCAAGCGTGCGGCGCTCAATAATATCCTGCGTCAGTCCGTACATAGCGGCCAGCGTATTGGAAGGCACTGCTGATCGGTGCCATTGAATCACATAACCATCATCATCATAATGCGAGGGTTTAATCAGCACCACGCGAAACTGTTTCGGCTTGTGATTTCCATTCATGCTTCACAGCTTACTCACGACCACCATGCTTGACCAGCCGTGTACTGAGGGAAAGCCCTGCTCTCGTCAATCTGAATTGAACAACACTTTGTTTTATATCGCATCACCGAAAAGCCACTGAATTCTTATGGTCACATTCTATACGGCGTATTAAAGGCGAATTATTCCAAAAAATATTCCAAAGTTACAAGTCCAGCGTCAAACTGGCCGGATATTCTAGCGCCTCTTTCACCGCCACCAGAAAGCGAACGGCATCGGAACCGTCAATCAGACGATGGTCGTAAGACAAGGCTAGGTACATCATCGGTCGAATGACGATGGTATCATTCACCACCACAGGTCGTTTCTGGATATTATGCATGCCGAGAATGCCGCTCTGCGGCGGATTGAGAATCGGTGTCGACAACATCGAGCCGAACACGCCGCCATTGGTGATTGAGAACGTCCCGCCCTTCAAATCGTCCGGCGTCAAACCGCCATTACGCGCTTTATCGGCCAGTGCGGCAATACCCCTCTCAATATCCGCCAGCCCCATCACATGCGCATCACGCAATACCGGCACAATCAACCCCTTATCGGAGCTGACTGCTATACCGACATCCACATAATTGTGATACACAATATCATCGCCTTCTATATATGCATTCAGCGCCGGGTATTGTGACACCGCCTGACAAACCGCGCGCACAAAGAACGACATAAAGCCCAGTTTAACGCCATGTTTTTCCTGAAAGGAAGCGCCGAAACGACTACGCAAATCCATAACCGCCCGCAAATCCACTTCATTAAAAGTAGTCAGCATGGCTGCCGTGTTCTGCGCATTTTTCAGGCGCTCGGCAATACGCTGGCGCAGCCGGCTCATCGCAACCCGCTCTTCTTTGCGCTCACCGGATACTACCGGGGGTGGGCTAACTAATGCTTTGGCGACAACTTCCGGTTTCTTTGCAAACGTTTCAACAGCAGACCCGGATTTGGGTTTTTGTTTTGGCTCGGATTCCACTTTCGGTTCCGGATCTGGCGTAGCCACTGTAACTGTTGCAACTTCCGGCTGAATGCTGTCGTCAAGCAGACCAATCACTTCTTCCGGTTCAACCGTAGCATCGGCTTGCTTGAACACACTTTTGAGCACACCGTTATCCAGCGCGGTGATTTCCATGGTGATTTTATCGCTCTCGATTTCTGCCAGCACATCATCGACAGCGACCATATCCCCTTCGCTTTTCAGCCATGCCACCAACGTAGCCTCGGTTTCAGATTCACCCAGACTCGGCACCTTGATTTCAATATCCGCCATGTTACTGCTCCCTCTCCAGTTTATTATCGGATAACGCTGCATCCACCAGTGCTGCCTGTTCCTCTTTGTGCCGTTTGGCCGAACCAACCGCCGGCGCTGCAGCCGCCGGACGTGTGATAGCGTAAATCTTTTGTTTCTCCAGCAACACCCGTCGAATCGGACTATTCAATGCCATCCACGCGCCCTGGTTCTCGGGCTCTTCCTGTACCCACGCGACCTCTTCAAGCGCCGCATATACTTCCAGTTGCGCACGTACCTGAGAAGTTGGAAACGGATACAAACGTTCGATACGCACCATGGCGACATCCTTGATGTTTCTATTCCGACGTTCAGCCAGCAAGTCATAATATACCTTGCCGGTGCACAGAATCAGCCGACGCACTTGTGATGGTTCAATATTGGAATCTGCTTCTCTCAGAACCGGCTGGAATCGACCCGTGGTAAAATCATCCAGCTGCGAAAATGACAGTTTGTTTCTCAGCATACTTTTTGGTGCCATCATAATCAGCGGCTTGCGCATCCGGCTCATTTGCTGGCGACGCAACAGGTGAAACAGTTGGGCCGGCGTGGTCGGGTAAACCACCTGCATATTCTGCTCGGCGCACAATTGCAAATATCGCTCCAGCCGGGCTGAAGAATGCTCGGCCCCCTGCCCTTCGTAGCCATGCGGCAACCACACGACTAAACCGGACATGCGATTCCACTTGGTTTCACCGGCAGCAATAAATTGATCAATCACCACCTGCGCCATATTGGCAAAATCGCCATACTGGGCTTCCCAGATCACCAGTGCACGCGGCTCGGCTACCGAATAGCCATATTCATAACCCAGCACGGCCATTTCCGAAAGCATACTGTCGATAACAATAAAATGAGATAAATCTCCGTTCTCCACCTGCCTGAGTGGAGTCATTGATTTGCCGGTGATCTGATCATAGACCACAGCATGACGATGAAAGAATGTACCGCGCCCGGAATCTTCGCCGGATAAACGCACCCAGCCGCCTTCATTGACCAGCGTGGCATAGGCCATCGTTTCGGCGCAACCCCAGTCCACAGACTCATTGCCCACCATCATCTGCATACGGCTTTCATAGATTTTTTCAATGCGGGGATGCAGTGAAAACCCGGCAGGCAACAGGTGCACCCGATGTGCCAGCTCACTTAATATTACATCCACAACAGCAGTTTCAGGCTCTTCGTCGCTGTCGCGCAAATAACCGCTCCATCGTCCTTGCAGACTGTTGATTTTCGTCAGCGGTTGCTCTTTAGCCCGACGCATCTGATCAAGACAATTGCGATACGTTTTCACCATGCTCTCGCTGTCCTGTTCGTTGAGCACGCCATCGGCAATCAGGCGATCCCGATACACCGATTCAACAGTAGGATGTTCAGCAATGCGACGATACATCAGCGGCTGCGTCACTTCAGGCGAGTCCGCTTCATTATGACCATGGCGACGATAGCAAATCAGGTCAATCACGACGTCCTCACGGAACATATTGCGATATTCAAGGGCAATCTCGATAGCCAGACAGCAGGCTTCGGGATCATCGCCGTTGACATGCAAAATCGGGGCATGCACGACCTTGGCAATATCGGTGCAATAGGTGGTGGAGCGCGCATCATGCGGGTTAACTGTAAAGCCAATCTGATTATTGACGACAATATGAATCGTGCCGCCAATGCGGAAACCGCGTAGCTTGGACAGCTCCAGCGACTCGGCCACCACGCCCTGCCCGGCAAACGCGGCATCGCCATGCACCAGCACATTCATTACTTCGCGTTTGGTTTTATCTTTTCGGCGACACTGGCGCGCTCGCACGCTGCCCATCGCCACCGGTGTGATAATTTCCAGATGCGAGGGGTTAAAACCCAGCGACACGTGCACCACGCCACCGGGCGTCGTTACATCGGAGGAAAAACCCAGATGGTATTTTACATCGCCCTGACCATGGGCGGCTTCTTCGAGTTGCGCGCCCTCGAATTCGGAGAAAATATCCGACAGCGACTTGTTCATAATATTAGCCAGCACATTTAATCGGCCACGATGCGCCATACCCAGAATAATCTCTTTGGCGCCATGGCCCCCGGCATGCTGAATCAGCGTATCGAGCATCGGAATCAGGCTTTCACCGCCTTCGAGTGAAAATCGTTTCTGGCCAACATAGCGTGTATGCAGGAAACGCTCGAATTCCTCGGCATGCATCACGCGCCCAAAAATATGTTTGCGCGAACTGTCATCATAGTGCGGCCTCGAACGCACCGATTCGAGCCGCTTCTGAATCCAGTGCTTGCGAGCTGAATCGGTGATATGCATGAACTCGGGTCCGATATGGCCGCAGTAGGTTTCCCTCAACAGTGCGATGATATCGCGCAAGCGCATCTGTTTGCCACCGGCCAGATCACCGGCTGGAAAAACGTTGTCCAGATCCTGTTCCGACAAGCCGTAATAACCCAGTTCAAGTTCAGGACTCGGCGGCCGGGGATCAAGATGCAACGGATCGAGATCGGCATGCAGGTGACCATGCACCCTGAATCCGTGAATCAGATAAAATGCCCGCGAGGGATATTCAATATCATTCTGAGCAGAGCGTTCGACCGGCTGACTGCTGCGCCGAGCAGTTGACCCCATACTACACGCCATCCGCGCCAACATTTCCTGATGATCTGATTCAGGACCTGTTTCAGTTTCAGACAGGTTTTCAAAATATTCGGCCCAGGCAGCAGGCAGTGATGCTGGATCACTGCGATACTGCGTATAAAGTTCTTCCAGATATGCACTGCCGGCACTGAACAGGTCATCATCGTTGTTTGCCTGAAACTGATCTGACTGACTCACGCTACCTCCAACCCCCTAACCCGACATAACCGGAACCATACAAACTTAAACTCTAGTCAACCATCCGCTCAACTCAACCATAGCGCAACCGATACCATGCCCACCCCAGGTATTCATGCAACCCATCGGCTGAATCAGCCATCACATTCCAGCGTGGCAGCCAGCTTCTGATATCATAAGGCTCTCTTTCGACGACATAATCGCATGGTGCTGCAATCACTTCAAACCCCTGTTGTTCAAAACTCCAGAGCGAGCGCGGCATATGCCATGCGGTAGTCACCAACACGATGTGATTTATTCCTCTGGACTTGAGAATACTCTGCAAGTTCGCTGCATTTTCCCATGTGTTATTGGCTTTCGTTTCTGTGTAAATCATGGAATCAGGCAGTCCGAGACGAATCAGCATGCGCTGCATCAGCAGCCCTTCAGGCTCAGATGTTTCGGATAGCACAACTCCTCCGGTAGTATATACATCCAGCCCGGTTTGTCGGGACAGGTCAGCGGCATAAATAGTTCGCATCATGGCATAACGGGAAAGCATATCACGCCCGCCATATTCCGGCGCTTTTTCATTGATACCGCCACCAAGCAAGACGATGGCGGCTCCATCCGAGTTGATGTGTCGAAGCGTAAGGGTTTCAGACTGAAAAGCCGGATACCGATTCTCCAGCGGCGACAGCAGCGCATCCCGAACCGGCTCTGTGGATAGCATCCATAACAACATCATCGACAAGGCCACCAACGCCCTGCCCCAGCGAGCCCTCCAGCCAAGTAGTCCCGCCGCAACCAATAGAATAAATATTCCCGGCGGCAATAAAAGTTGGGACACCGCTTTACTGATTAATAAATTCACAAAACCTTGCAGGCGCGTTGTTGCTTCAAGTTAAATTAATTATCCAGATCATCTTCTTCATCATCTACGATATAGTGATATGGCGCTGTAATCACATCCATCGTTGTCGTCATGGCTGAACGAACATAGGTGCATGATGACAACATAAACAGTGACAATGATAGCATTAACAACAAACGCATGGCAGGAACCTCAACGATTTTATTCCGGCTTCACTATGCAAGCAAAGTGCAAAAAATCAATCATGTTTGAATGCACGCAGATTCAAATCAGCTTGAGCAGCCCCTTCATCACCATATCGGTATGGCTGACAATGCCAATCACATTACCGCAATCCACCACCGGAGCGCGCGATAAGCCAAGCCTGGCGAACAGGGAGCTGGCATAACGAATATCCATGTCAGGATGCACGGTCACGGCAGGCTTGGTCATCACCTCATAAATACTAACACGATCCGGCGAACGATTGGCCGCCAGCACATGACGGGCAATATCGGCAATGACCACGATGCCGTATTCATCATGCTCATGGCGCTTATCTACAATCAAACATTTGGTTTCGACATGCCGCATGATAGCCAGCGCCTGACGCACTGTCGCTACGCCTTCCACGGTGTCATATTCTTTTTTCATGACATCTTTGACTGTGATAACACCTTTTCCATCCGGGTCAATATTGATATCTCCATTCATACTCATAATTTTTCCTCCACTTCATCCATCAGACATATAATTTGACCGCCAAGTCCGACCGCATCCTCGACATCAAGTTGAAAAGCCACGCCTGAACCCGGATCGTCTTCAAAACCTGCCTCATCGGCAATGCGTTCGAGAATATTGCGGCTCAAATGTTCCTCGACCAGAAACAGTACCATGTCGCGTTGCGCTTCCAGCGCCAGACCGAAAAATGTTTTCTTCGGATTAAGTCCTTCGCCGCGCGCATCACCCACCACCGTAGCGCCGGTAGCGCCGGCTTCCCGCGCAGCAGCCATTACCTTGTCCGTGGTGGTATCCGCCACCAGTGCAATCAATAATTTAAAACGCATCACTTACCTCCTGTTGCTTCTTCTTTTCTCTTCGTAATTCCAGCCAGCGACTGATCTGGGCATATCCCATCACGCTCATAATCGGGAACACGCTGGCAAATGCGATCAATCCGAAACCATCGATTAACGGACTGCGGCCCGGAATCGTTTCGGCCAGGCCAAGTCCCAATGCTGCCAGTAGCGGCACGGTTACGGTCGATGTGGTGACACCACCTGAATCATAGGCCAGCGGAATAATCATGGCCGGAGCTCGCGTGGTTTGGGCAATCACCACGATATATGCCACCATAATATACAACCACAAATCTGTACCTGTGACGATGCGGTAGCACCCAATAGATACACCGATGGCCACGCCGAGCGATACCGCAAGTCTGAGTCCCCAGGCGGAAACCGCGCCGCCCGATACCTGCTGGGCTTTCATGCCGACTGCAATCAGCGCCGGCTCAGCCAGTGTCGTTGCCAGCCCGATGGCGAATGCAAAGGCATAGACCCATCCAAAATGTTCCCATTGCACCGTGGTAGTTACGGAAGCCGCCGCACCATATAGAAAGACCGGATCAGTCAGTTGCGCTGCCATCACTTCACCGAGCGGAAAAATTGCTTTTTCCAACCCCATCAGAAACAAGGCTAACCCCAATAACACATAAACAAACCCGCGCACCACGCGCCATGCATTGGCAACCGGCTGCCGCAATACCAGCAACTGAAAACCAAGCAGCACCGCAGCAATTGGTATCACATCGCGCAGTGTTGACAGCAAAGTGCCACCAAATTGGGAAACCAGATTCATAAAATCAACATGCCGTAGGCCATCACGAAAATCATCGGCACCAACGAAGCAAACGCAATCAGACCGAAACCGTCGAGCAGGGGATTGCGCCCCCGAATCGATGACGCCAATCCGATCCCCAATGCTGTCACCAGCGGCACGGTAATGGTGGATGTGGTGACGCCACCGGAATCATAGGCGATGCCGATAATTTCCGGCGGTGCAAACATGGTCATCACCACCACCATAATATAGCCGGCCATAATGCAGAAATGCACCGGCCAGCCGGATAAAATACGCAGCACGCCAAGCACAATGGCAGTGCCGACAGACAGCGCAACCGTCAGCCGCAAGCCGATGGCATACTCATTCATCGCTTCCGGCGTTGTGCCAATCATGCCGCTATCAGCTGCGATTTGTGCTGCCTTGCCAGCCACAGCGATCAAAGCAGGTTCGGCTACAGTGGTGCCGAAACCAAGCAGAAAAGAAAATGCCAGCAACCAGTAGATATTGCCTTTTTTGGCAAAGGCATGCGCCATGGCCTCGCCGAGTGGAAACATGCCGACCTCAAGCCCCCGCACAAACAACGCCAGCCCGACCAGCACCAGAGCCAGCCCGACCAGCATTTCTTCCAGATTGGGAATTGGTTGCCTGAGCACCAGCCCCTGAAAAAAAAGAATCACCAGGACTATTGGCGCCAGATCGCGCGCCGCCTCGAACAACGGTCGCATGGCCTCCATCACAGCTTTTGGCATCACTGGCAATCCCTCTGGTTCATCGCCGCACCCTCTGTTATTTTTTCAAAGCACAATCACTGTTTCCGACTGTAGCTCAACAATTGCCTTTCGACAATAAGTCCCGACAAAGAGAAACCACCCACTTCTCCATGACAAAGCATGCGCATTCCGTAGCATATCGAACCTATGACAATCCCTGTAGCCATTCTTGGCGCGACCGGATACACCGGCGCAGAACTGATTCGGTTGATTGAATCGCATCCTTATTTCGAGGTGGCGCATCTGGGTGCCCATTCGCAAGCCGGCAAGCTGGCCGGTGACGTACTGCCCGGTTGCGCTGGTACGATTGCGGATATGACTCTGGCTGCCGCCGATGCTGTTTTGCCTGAACAAGTCGAACTGGTGTTTACCGCCCTGCCCCACGGCGCGGCAGCGAACAGCGTATTTGCAGCGCTGGAAGCGGGCAAAAAAGTCGTCGATCTGTCCGCCGATTTTCGGCATAAAACGCATGCGACCTACAAAGCGGCCTACGGTATCGATCATCCGCATGCTGAATTGTTCGAAGAAGCAGTCTACGGCCTGTGCGAATTTGCCCGGACTGAAGTGGCCGATACCCGGCTGGTGGCCAACCCCGGCTGTTACCCCACCTCCACCCTGCTGCCGCTGGTGCCATTATTGAAAGCGGGACTTGTCGACACCTCATCCATTATTATCGATTCCAAATCTGGCGCATCCGGTGCCGGACGGAGCGCCAAAACAGATTTGTTATATTGCGAACTCAATGAATCGGTCAAAGCCTATGGCCTGCCCCGGCACCGGCATGCATGGGAAATGGAAGAATGGGCAGCAGGCTTTGGCGGTCAGACCATCAATGCCCGGTTCGTACCACATATTCTGCCCATGGGTCGGGGCATGCTGACCACGTTGCATCTGAGCGGCGATCACACCGACACATGGCACGATACCCTGAATAAAGCCTATGCCGATGAAGCATTTGTGCGGGTTTTGCCGCAGGGCGTTCTGCCATCCACGGCAGGCGTATCCGGCAGTAATCGGTGTGATATCGGTATATCGGTACTCGGCGAGCATGAGGTCGTGATTGTCAGTTGTATTGATAATTTACTTAAAGGTGCGGCCGGCCAGGCCATGCAAAATGCCAATCTGATGTTCGGGCTGGATGAAGCTACAGGTTTATCCATCCATGCCCTCTGGCCATAACGCGCATTGTCTATTTCATGTTAACAGGAAGATTCCTGTTTGAAAGTGTCCCTGCTTAAGGCGCTGAACAAGCCCATACACATCCTGATCGGGCAAAAAAAAGATGCGGTAAGACGCATCAGCATCCGTCCGATCAGCCTGGTTGTTATCATCATGCTTACCCTTGCATTGGCGGGCATAGCCGGAAAAAATATTCTCGCGCCGGTGGACCAGCGTGTGCAACAGCAAAAGGCTACAAACCTGCAACAAGTGGTCATCAGCACTAAACTCTCCGAGGCTGAAGCCCTGCTATCTCTGCGCGATGCCCAGATTGAAAGCATGCAGGAGCAATTGCAGCAGGACAGGGTGGACATGCAGCAAATGCGGCAACGCCTGAATTTGTTTGATCAGGTGCTGGCGGAACGGAAGGTGGCGGGCGTTCATTTCCTCCAGCCATCAGCGTTTTGGAAAGATGCACACACCATTGCTTATCAATTGATTCTGGTGAAGGGGAAAAATTATCCCCGCTGGATTATCGGTCATTTAACCTTCACCGTAAAAAACTCAAAGGGAGATTCCATCGCCCTGCCGGTTTCAAACAAGAAAAATAGCGGCGGAAAAATCGAAATGACGACTCAAACCTTCATTGAGGGTGCGCTGGCGTGGCCCGATAGCTGGCAACCGAAATTACTAACCATTACCCTGATCAATCACAAGGGGCGCAACAAAGGAAACATCACCATTCCGATTGACACCAGGCAATCATCAGGAGGTGTTCTCAATAACTCTGACAACTCCAGGGAGCGACCAGCATGATTAAGCCTTATTTACATTGGAACCCGGACATAGCCGCATCCGCCTATATCGCTGAATCGGCTGATATTATCGGGCGCGTCAGCATCGGCGCCGATGCCAGCATCTGGTATCAGAGTGTGTTGCGCGGCGATGTGCATGATATTGTCGTGGGCGAGCGCTCCAATATTCAGGATCACTGCCTGATGCATACCAGCGATGGCGTTTCACCGTGCATCGTTGGTAACGATGTCACAGTCGGGCACCGGGTGATTCTGCACGGCTGCGAAATTCAGGATTTTTGTCTGGTCGGCATGGGCTCAATTATTATGGATCAGGCGGTGCTGGAAGCAGGCTGTTTGCTGGCTGCCGGTTCGCTGGTGACAGAACGGAAAATATTACGCGGTGGTTATCTTTATGCCGGCTCTCCGGCTCGCGAAAAACGACAATTACGTGATGACGAGAAAGCCTTTCTGCAACGCTCTGCCGCGCATTACGTTGAAGTCGCCCGCAACCATCAACAAGGAACAAAGCAGCATGCACCCTGATCGTTTCGCCGCCATCGATATCGGCTCCAACACTTTTCGCTTGCTGATCGCCGAGCCGGCAAAACCCAATGCAGCCACACCGTGGCAGACGGTTTATTACACCCACCGCATCATCCGGCTAGGCGAAGGCCTGCATCATTCCGGACGACTGGCCGAAACCGCCATGCAGCGGGGCATGCAGGCATTTACTGATTTCGCCGCATTGCTCGCGCAATACCAAGTGGATCCCGAACACATCTCAGCCACCGCCACTGCAGCCATGCGGGAGGCTGCAAATGGCCCGACATTCCGCGATGCCGTGCAAGCTGAAACCGGAATTGATATCCGCATCATTGGCGGCGAAACAGAAGCTGGCATGTCGCTGCAAGGTGCATCCGCCGTACTGCCGAAAAGCACACGGCAGAATATGTTATTATTTGATATTGGCGGCGGCAGCACCGAATTTATCCGTGCAACAAACGGTGCTTGCCGCGACGCGATTAGCCGCAAACTGGGTGTGGTTCGACTGGTCGAGGCGCATCTTCATTCTGATCCGCCATCACCATCCGATTACAGCGCCATGCTGAGCGCAGCGGATGCCCATCTGGCCGAAGTTGAAATATTCTGGGGAGATCACAAGCCCCCTGCCGCATTGATTGGCACCGCAGGCACCGTCACCACGCTGGCAGCTACTGAACTCGATTTATGCCCCTATGATGCCGATGTGATCAATAACCACTGTATGTCACGAAATGCATTTGAAACGCTGCGTGATCGTTTGCTATCGATGAGCCATGCACAACGACAGGCCATCCGCACCATAGAAGAAGGTCGCGGTGATCTGATTGTGGCAGGCCTGGCCATCGTAGAAGCCATCATGAATCGCTGGCATTACGATAACATTATCGTTGTTGATGCCGGCCTGCTTGAAGGCGCCTGGCTGGAAATCAGTGTGGAAACGTCCGCTTAAAATGAACCAAAAAACACCCATGCCGAAAAAACATGGGTAATCAGTACAGGGTCGGGCAGAGCATCGCCATGTATGGTAAACATCAGGACCGCATTTCCACAGGATAAAGTTATCAGAACACAGGGTCGGGATGACCTCACTGATTGGAAACAAATACTCCCCTCATCCGGCCCGGTCATCATCGCGGGTGGTGATGGCGCATGGAGAGAAGCATTTCAATCTGCGCCTCAGACCGTGATTCCAGGCTTATGGCCAGCCGGCAGTTTGAATCAGGCAGCCATCGAATTAAATGCATCCGGTGATATTGAAAACTGGAAGCACTGGCACACAAAGGATATTCAACTTGGTCATGTGGGTATTCTGGGACAATTGAATCATCATATTTTCTTTCTTATGGCAGGTGCAGGCGTGGAATCCGATGCAGTAGCTCTGGTTCGTTCACGCCTTAAACGCTGGATTGGCAAGTGGGCATACCTTATTGCTTTGCTTGAACGCCTGCTGAAACCGGTTCATAAAACACTCATGGTGGGTATTGACGGTCAGCATTTTCGAACATCACAAGTTCTGGTACAAAATGGCGCACACTATGGTGGTCGCTATCGGGTGGCAGATAGCGATGTATTTACAGCTAACTATTGCGTTTTGATCTGGAAATATCCGGGTCGATTGATGTGGAGTTTAACCATGATGTGCCTGATGTTCGGCCTCCCCTGCCGCTGGCTGGTTTATCAGATTCCGGCAACCGAGGTGCATATCAGAAGCAAGACCAGAGTGCACTGCCAACTCGATGGTGATACAGGCCCGGTACTGCCGCTATATATTTCACCCACGACAGTTCGCAAAATCGCCATAGCCAACAACAGGGATCAATAAGATAAAACAGCACCATCCATGCCCTGCACGGATATGCTGAGTTTTTCAAAGCACCCCCGAACCTTTCCCGAAGACAAAAAAAGGAGGGGCATACGCCCCTCCCAGATAATACATTCAAATGCTTATATTATGAAAGCAAGCATTAGCGTGGCAAAATATTATCGCCTTTACCTGCATCAGCAGGTGCAGCATTACTATTGATCAACACAGTAATCGCACCGCGCAGTGCTGCACTCATGGTATGATCGACAATCGCATTGGCTGTATCTCTACCCTTTGGCGAAACGATATCCATGGCTGAAGCTGAAGCTACAGGCAAGCCGTAAGTCTGCATGTCATACAATACATTCTTCGGGCTGCCGTTTGGATAAACGCGATCCCAGATGCCGGCAATTGGGTGGGCAGCAATCGGCATATTGATGTTGGCATTGACATAATAAATACGCACGCGTTCACCGGGCTTGGATTGCAACATGAAACCGGATGCTTTTGGATCATGGACGGGATCGTAATTGAATGGTTTGCCGTTAATCAGGGCGTTGGTCCAGCCTTTGT
>CAYUBK010000004.1:0-37703 GCA_964442955.1 uncultured Zetaproteobacteria bacterium
GCAAGACCATGGCCGCCGAGGTGCTGGCCGATGAACTACACCTGGATCTGTACCGCATCGATCTCTCCTCTGTGGTCAACAAATACATAGGTGAGACGGAAAAGAACCTGCGCCGTGTGTTCGATGCCGCCGAGGATAGCGGTGCGATCCTGCTGTTCGATGAAGCGGACGCACTGTTCGGCAAGCGTAGCGAGGTGAAGGACAGCCACGACCGCTACGCCAACATCGAGGTGAGTTATCTGCTACAACGTATGGAGACTTACACCGGCCTCGCCATATTAACTACCAACCTGAAGACGGCGCTGGATACGGCATTTCAAAGGCGCTTGCGCTTCGTTGTGCAGTTTCCTTTCCCCGATACCCAGCAGCGTGAGGCCATCTGGCGCAATATCTTCCCGACCGCCACGCCGACCAATGGGCTGGATTACCGCAAGCTTGCACAACTCCATGTGGCCGGTGGGCATATCCGAAACATCGCCTTCAATGCCGCATTCTTGGCCGCCGACGCTGGCGAGTCTGTCGGCATGGTGCATCTGCTGCATGCCGCCCACGGCGAAGGCGCGAAGCGCGAGCGATCCCTGACCGATGCCGAAACGCGGGGGTGGGTATGAAACGCGTCATCCTGCACATTGATAGATTGGTGCTAAAAGGATTCCGGCATGAAGACAGGCATGCTATCGCCGAAGGGTTGCAGCAGACATTAGCCAGGGAGTTTGACACTCCACAGGCCGTTCAGCAGTTGGCTGACATGGGAGATGCATCGCGGTTACGAACCGGCAACGTACAAATCGGACAGAATGTAAAGCCGCAGCGTGTCGGGGTGCAAGTAGCGCGTGGCATTGGCAAGGGGATGAAGAAATGAGTACCGCCGCGCCCTTACAGAAGGCTGCCGCCAAGCCAAAGACTCTGAGCAGTTCATCTCAGGCGGGTTTGATGCTGCAACGTAAGTGTGATTGTGGGTCTCCGAAGTCGGCGCTGACTGGTGAATGCGAGGAACGCAAAGGCAAGAATCGCTTGCAGGCCAAGCTAACTGTAGGACGTTCTGATGATCAGTATGAGATGGAGGCTGATCGCATAGCTGATCAAGTAATGACAATGCCAAGCCCCAATCTCCAGCGCAAGCCTGAGAACGAGGAAAAACAGGAGCAAGCCAAGGCGCAAGCCAAGGCGCAAGCCAAGGCGCAAGCAGGACGAGTCCCTGAGATTATCCCCAGTTTCAATACCAGTATCGACGGTCTCAAAGGTGGCCAGCCTCTTGATTCTACCACCCGCGCCTTTTTCGAGCCGCGATTTGGCTACAATTTCAGTCAAGTACGAATTCACACAGATGAACCTTCTGCAATGTCTTCGCAGTTATTGGGTGCACGGGCTTTCACTTATGGAAAGGAGATTGCCTTTAATCGTGGGGAATATTCGCCGGGAACTAATGCAGGCCGTTGGTTACTCGCGCATGAGCTTGTTCATATTGCTCAACAAGGAGACACATCGGATCTTCCTACCCGTAGAAGAAAACAAATACATTTCCGAACCTCTCACAATGTGTTACGGCGCTCTCTTCTTGGTGGAATACTGGGCGGCTTAGCTGGAGCAACTGGCGGTGCCGCGATCGGTTTTGCATTAGGTGGGCCGGTTGGGGCTATAGTAGGAGGGCTTGCGGGTCTTGTCGGCGGTGCTTTGCTAGGGGATAAACTCAGCACGAAGAGTCGCGAGCTGACTTCGGATGAAAAAAAATATGCTAAAGAAATTTTCAAAGACTCCATAAATCTGGATCCCATTACTATAACTCGTGACAGTATGATATCTACTGGGGCACCAAAGACGATTGGAAATACCATACATTTGAGATCCGATTGGCATCATTTCAAAGGTGACACAATGGATCTTACTAAGGAAGGAATGGAAACACTCATTCATGAAATGGGACACGTTTGGCAATATCAAAATGGTGGATTGGCTTATATTCCTTTGAGTCTTTTAGCACAATTTAAAGCTTGGATTGGCGGTGGAGATCGAGGTGGAGCATATAAATGGGAACCTGCAGATAAAGCTGGTTTGCCGTGGGAAAATTGGAATCCAGAACAGCAAGCACAAGCGATAGAAGACTACAATATATTACTGCGAAAAAGCCAGAATGGAACGGCAACAATTTCTGAGTTAAGCAAACTGGCAACTCTATTGCCTTATATGCAGAAGGTGTGGTCCCGACAAGGAGCCCCACATTTCGAGCCGGTTGAAATTCCCGATGGGATATTACGATAGGTTAAAGGTTAGGCTCGATTGATGATAAAAAAACGGTAGTTAGACCATCAGGGAGAACTTACGATGACCATGCTAATGAAAGGCGATCAACGGGGAAGCTTCGCAGCCATGCAGAGGATGCTTGCCCAGTGCGCATTTTGCCTGAGTGAGCAACGGCATGGACGAGTTTCCGGGCCACGACCATGTACCCGATTGAATAACAGGGAGAGACAATGAGTGGTTATTCGAACTCACCGAAAATTCTCAAAGGCGGCATCGTGTTACTGGAGCCTGAATCTGGTCGGGTGCAACGCACCATTGCATTGCAATACAACCCGGATTCGCTAACGCGCACCTTGCAGGTTCAGGCTGCAGGCGAGGAGGGTGGTAACCGTTCGGAGGCATTGCGCTTCAAAGGTCCGGCAGTGGAGACCATCAAGCTTGAGGCGGAAATAGATGCGGCTGATCAACTGGAGTTTCCCGACCAGCACCGTGCTGTGGTGGAAAATGGTATTCAGCCGCAATTGGCGATGCTGGAATCTCTGGTCTATCCGACCAGCGGCCAGTTGCTTGATCGCAATAGGGTGGCGCAATCAGGCACGCTGGAGATTGCGTCGATGGAGGCGCCGCTGGCACTTTTCATCTGGAGCAAGAATCGCATCGTACCAGTGCAGGTGACCGAATTCAGTATTACTGAGGAAGCATTCGATCCATCCCTGAACCCGCTTCGCGCTAAAGTGAGTCTTGGTTTTCGGGTGTTAAGCATCGATGACCTTGGCTTTGATCACAAGGGAGGAAGCTTGTTTATGAGTTATCTGCAGACCAAGGAACGGCTCGGGACTAAAGCTCAGGCGGGATCATTCTCCACGCTGGGAATAGGAGGTCTCTGATGATTGACCCGATCCAGGCTTTTATGCAGGAAAATGCGCTCACCACCCCCTTGTTCCCGCCTGAGAGCCGCTACCATGGTATTCCTGCGTTGCAGTTGACGCAGCCGGATGGCACGGACATCGCGTATTTGAAACGCCGTTTCGTGCCGCCGCCGGAGAATTTCGCGTTGCAGCAGGAGCACATGGTCACTTCAGGCGACCGGTTGGATAACCTTGCCGCTCGCTATATCGGTAATCCGACGCAGTACTGGCGCATCTGCGATGCCAATGGAGCTATACGACCGGACGAACTGACGGATACCGTTGGGCGACGGTTACGTATCACCTTGCCCGAAGGAGTTCCAGGGGTGCCTGATGCTGACTAAGGGTATTCAACTCACCGTGATGATCGGTCCCGTTGTGCCGGTGCCGGTGCCACAAATGGTGATTGATGCGCTGGACAGCGTGACGGTCACTTCTGCAGCAGGTTCGGCAAGTGGTTTTCAGATGAATTTCCAGTTCAGCAGCAAGTCGGAACTGAATACGTTTTTTATTATAACAGGCGCCCAGACCAGTGGTCTCGCAATACCTCCGTTGCGGGTTATGCTGATTGTTACTCTCAATGGTATGCCGCAACCGTTGTTCGATGGAGTGATGACAAATGTCGAAGTACAGGCGGGCAGTCAAGGTTCTCCGGGTACGGTGACGGTTACCGGGGATGACCTTACCAAGGTCATGGACATGCTTGATTTAAGCGGCATGCCCTATCCGGCGATGCCGATTGAGGCGCGCGTGGCATTGATTTGCGCCAAGTATGCTGTTTTCGGTCTGATCCCGATGGTTATTCCTCCGTTGTTCCCCGATGTGCCCATTCCGGTGGATAAAATTCCCGCCCAGCAAGGCACCGATCTCCAGTATATTAAGCAACTTGCCGAGCAAGTCGGCTACATTTTCTACATCGAGCCGGGGCCGACGCCGGGCACTAACATCGCCTATTTCGGACCCGAGATCAAAGTGGGCGTACCTCAGCCTGCACTCAACACGGATATGGACGCGCTCACCAACGTTGAAAACATCAGCTTCTCATTCGATCCGACAAAGGGCGTGTTGCCGGTTGTGTTTATTCAGAACCAGCTTACGCGCATTCCAATTCCAATTCCGATCCCCAACCTTAATCCACTGCAGCCGCCGCTGGGGATAATTCCCACGCCGATCAGTAACCTCAAGATACTTAAAGATACGGCAAAGATGAACCCGATGAAGGCGATTTCAGCAGGGCTCAAAGAGGCGAAGAATTCACAGGATTCAGTCAGCGCCGATGGTAGCCTCAATGTCCTGCGCTATGGCCGACCGCTTAAGGCACGGAAGCTTGTGGGAGTACGGGGGGCGGGGATTGCCTATGATGGCCTTTATTATGTGCAAAGCGTTACCAGCACGCTCAAGCGCGGTGAGTTCAAGCAAAGCTTCAACCTGACGCGAAACGGCCTGGTCTCGATCACGCCGAGGGTGCCCGTATGAGTAATAAGTTCTTAGGCAAGTATCGCGGTATGGTGCTCAATAATATTGATCCTTTGCAGCAAGGACGACTACAGGTGCAGGTGCCGGACGTAGCAGGCTTGGTTCCCACAAGCTGGGCAATGCCCTGCGTACCAGTGGCGGGCATCAATATGGGCATGGTTGCACTGCCGATCATCGGCAGTGGCGTGTGGGTGGAGTTTGAGCAGGGTGATCCGGATCATCCGATCTGGGTCGGTTGTTTCTGGGGCAGTGCGGCGGAGATGCCGGTACTGTCGCACATGGTGCCGCCCGCTGTGCCGGGCATTACATTGCAAACGCCGCTCAAAAACGGCATCGTTATCAGCGATGTGCCTGGCCCTACTGGCGGCATTCAACTACAAACCGCTACTGGCGCCATGATTTCGGTGACGGATATCGGCATCATCATCTCCAACGGCAAGGGCGCGGTAATCAATCTCACCGGACCGACGGTGGATATCAACCTCGGCGCACTTACGGTGATATAGGGGGAACGACGTTATGCCCGCACCCATCCTTCACCTCGGCGCTACGGTAACTTGTATGCACGCAGGACCGGCGACGCCGCTAACGCCGTTTCCTCGCGTCATGGTGAGCGGCCAGCCGGTGGCCACGATGGCTACGATCTATGCGATCACCGGCTGCGCCCTTACGGGTTCGGCTCCTCCCTGCGTTACCGCGCAGTGGGTCGTAGGTGCGGTGCGCGTGCTGGCGGGGGGCATGCCAGTGTTGATACAAACCGGGCAGGCGGTGTGCGTGCCGACCGGAACCGGTTTATTACCGTTGGTGGTGCAACCGAGGGTGCTTGCCACATGAGTCGGATCGATTATCCCTTCCATTTTGATGGGCGTGGCCGCACGGGGCAGACGGACGCCTCCGGGTATATCCGCGACCTCATCGAGCAGGTGCTGCTCACCGCACCGGGCGAACGCGTCATGCGTCCTACGTTCGGCAGCGGTGTATTGCAACTGGTATTTGGCGTCGCCAGCCCTGAAATTGCAGCAACGACGCAATTTCTCATCCAGGGCGCCTTGCAACAATGGTTGAGCGACATCATCACTGTGGATGCTGTCGATGTGCATGTGCAGGACAGCGCTTTGCTGATTACCGTGAAATACGTCGAAAATCGCACGCAAACACACGAAGAGCTGCAGATCAGCGCGCCGGGAAGTGTAATATGAAATATTACTGTTGCGACCGGCGCCGACTCAAAGTGGTGAAGGAACTCGGCATGCTCAATGGCCTGGAGTATCTGGAGGTCTACGACAGCGGTCTTTCCGGCGACCCCACGCGCCAGCTCACGCTTTTCGTGAAATTCCTGCGTTCGGATAGTGCGCTCACCGGACTCACTAAAGAAAATATCCGCATCGAAGGCGGAGAGCGTATCAAGGGCGTAGGCATCGAGTGGATTGCGATCGCCGATGCTCTACCCGCCACTGAACCATCCGATCTCATTGATGGACTTGATCCGCTTAAACTCGTCGAGTTTCTGGTGATTCGTACGAAGGTTTACGGCGACTTTTCTATTTACACCTTGCGGTTGATAAGTGAACCCGGCGGTGATATGCCGCCCACGGGTTTTGATCCGCGCCTGAGCGAAATCCAGTTTTCATTTAAAGTGCAGTGTCCATCGGATTTCGATTGCGCCACTACTACTCCTTGCCCTAAACCTCCGGCGGAGAATCCCAACCTTGATTATCTCGCCAAGGACTACGCTAGCTTCCGCCGCCTGATGCTGGATCGTATGAGTGTGCTGATGCCCAAATGGCGTGATCGCAATGCCGCCGATATCGGTATGACTCTGGTGGAACTGCTGGCTTATGTTGGTGATCAGCTCTCCTATCAACAGGATGCCGTAGCCACTGAGGCCTATCTGGCTACGGCGCGCAGGCGCACCTCACTGCGCCGCCATGCACGGCTGGTGGATTATGAAGTGCATGATGGCTGTAATGCCCGTGTATGGGTGCGGGTGTTTGTTAACGATAACGGCGTGATGCTGCCGCAGCAAACTCAGTTGCTTAGCCGTATTCTCAACTTACCTGATCGCATTGTCCCCGTCAGCGATGAATTGCAGGATGCTCTTGCACAACACCCGGTGGTGTTCGAGACAGTGGAAGATACCTTGTTGTATCGGGATCATGAGCGTTTGAGCTTCTATACATGGGGCGAACGTCAATGTTGCTTGGCCAAGGGTGCAATGAAGGCTACGCTCATAGGTCATTATCCACATCTCAAGGCGGGCGACGTGCTGGTGTTTGCGGAAGAATTCGGCCCGCGCACCGGTTTTTCCGAAGATGCGGATCGCACTCATCGCTGGGCGGTACGTCTCAGCGATGTGCGTTTAGATCAGGATCCATCCGGCAGTTTATTCCAGACGCCACACAACGTTGACGGTTCATTGAATGTTACCGAAATTTACTGGGTGGAGGAGGACGCGCTGCCGTTTCCTTTATGTTTGTCGAGTATCACTGACGATGATCACGGTGCGACCTATCTCGGCGAGGTGAGTGCAGCCTACGGCAACATCGTATTGTCCGACCATGGCCGCACCCTTCCATCCGAAGATTTGGGGGCTGTGCCCGACTCTCGGATCACCCTTGGGTCTACTGGCGAGGTGCTGAGTTGCGAACGTCCACCTCTGTTGGCTGTGCCGCCTCGCTTCCGTCCGCTGCTTGCAGAGCGTCCATTGACTCACGCTTTGCCACTCGTTTCCACATCACTGTTCGACTTTCCTGTAACAACGACCATCAACACGGCATTGCAAGCGTACAGTTATGATTTGGAGTTGCAGAATACCTTTCAGGCGCAGGGTCTGGTGTTGCAGTTACAGGATGTGGTCGTGCAGGGGGGTGATGGCATGTGGTCGGTATCCGACGGCGTGAGAGCCTATCGGCTGAGACTGGACAGCGGTCAAATTCAGGTGTCGCCGCTGGCCGATGCCGCCGCAGTTATCACAATTACTGAGCCGCAACGCGCGCATCCCGCTGTGTCGCTGGCCAGCGATTATCATGGTAGACCTGACATTTGGCTGCCGTATCACGATCTGCTCGCTAGCGATTCCTCGGCCACTGAGTTTGTGGTGGAATGTGAGCACGATGGCAGCGCCTATATTCGCTTCGGCGATGATGATCATGGCAAGCGCCCCGATAGTGGCGCCACTTTTAGCGCCACCTACCGGATTGGCAATGGTACGGCAGGTAACATCGGTTTGGAATCTATTGCGCATGTCGTCAGCAACGATGCGAGACTGTTAAGCGTTTCGAACCCACTGCCTGCTCAGGGCGGCATTGAGCCGGAGAACGCCGAGGACATCAGGCGCGATGCACCGGAAGCATTCCGCAGTCAGGAGCGTGCAGTCACCCCGGCTGATTATGCCGAGGTTACCGAACGACACCCCAGTGTGCAGCGCGCTGCAGCTACTTTTCGTTGGACCGGCAGTTGGTATACGGTATTTCTCACTGTTGATCGCAAAGGCAGTGGTGAGATGGATGCGGACTATGAACAAATCATTCGTGACCACGTTGAACGCTACCGCATGGCGGGTTACGACCTGGAGGTGGATGGTCCACGATACGTGCCACTGGAACTGGCCATGAAGGTATGCGTTAAACCTGACTATTTCCGCGCCGATATACGCGCTGCGTTGATGGCTGTATTCAGTCGAGGCTGGTTGGCAGACGGCGCAGCAGCCTTGTTTCATCCTGACAATTTCACATTCGGTCAACCGGTCTATCTCAGCAAGATTTATGAAGCAGCCCAGGCAATTCCGGGCGTGGCTTCGGTGGTGATTAGTGATTTCAAACGTTTGCATGAGCCGACGGATTCCAAAGCTCTGGAAGACAGTGTGCTGACCGTTGAACGCCTGGAAATCGCTCGGTTGGACAACGATCCCAACTTCCCTGAGCGGGGTGTGTTGAAGCTTTCAGTGGGAGGCGGTAAATGAGTGGCAATGATCTGACACTGCAAGATGCCTGTGGTTGTTGTGAGGGTGTGAGCATTCAGTCTCCTGCGCAGATTCACAACCGTCCGGGCCTTTCGGCCATCTCTTATCGCATCGGCACGCACAGCGAGGTATTGGCCAGTCTGCTGGCGCGGCTGTCATCGCAGGATTATCCGGAACTGGAAAAATTACGTACTCGCGACAGCGATGATTTCTCCATCGCCTTGCTTGATGCCTACGCCTGCATGGCAGATGTGCTGAGTTTTTATCAGGAACGTTTTGCCAATGAATCCTATCTGCGCACTGCCGATGAGCGGCTGTCGTTGAGTGAGTTGGCGCGGTTGATCAGCTATCGCCTCCGGCCCGGCGTTGCCGCCGAGACCTGGCTCGCCTTCACACTGCAGGAGGAGCCGCCGCAAGCCGAGAGCGATGAACCCAAGCAGGCCTCCGGCGTGCCTGATGAGGTGACGCTGGAAGCCTTTATCAAGGTGCAAAGCATACCCGGCCCCGACGAAAAGCCGCAGACCTTCGAGACCGTCGAGAACATCAAGGCGCGTCCTGAATGGAACGCCTTGAAGCCGCGCCTCACACAAACTTATTTACCAGGTGAGGGCCGTACCGATGCCTGGTTTGAGGGCACGAATTTGAATATCCGCCCCGGCGACGGCTTGCTCTTTATGAGCGGGGACAACAGCGGTGATACGCAGTTCCGCGTGATTAACGCCGTGAATAACGGGATCGACGATCAGGGCACTCAAGTGACATGGGCATTAGGACTGGATGCCACATCGTTGAGCAATCCGTTGGCATATGTGTTGCGTCGCCGCGCTGCCGTGTTCGGTCACAATGCACCGAGGTGGTCTACGATGCCTCCCGAGTTCAAAGACGCCTATGAACTGTTGAGTCCAGCACACATTCATAGCAGTGATTGGCCTGATTTCAAGATCAGTCCCGATATCAGTTCGGTAGATATGGATGCCATGTATGCTGATGTTATGGCCGGGCACTGGGTGGTGCTCACGGCGGGCGAAATTACGGAATGCTATCGCGTGGCTGGTGTGCATGAGGTGGCACGTGACGAGTTTGCTCTGGCTGCAAAAGTCACTCGAATGACCCTGGATAGAAATCCGGCCAGCTTCTCTGATCATGTGCGCGATCTGACGGTCTACACTGCATCGGAAGCACTCACTTTCTCTGAGGCTCCCTTTGATGATGACGTAGTCAATGACAGCGTGCTACTTGGCGTAGCTGTTGAGGGTATGGAGGAAGGTCGCAAGCTCATTGTCAGTGGTCGTGTGCATGATACAGGAATCAATGAAATTGAGGTGGTAACTCTGAAGTTGGTTAGCCCGGAAGGAGATCTATCCAGATTGACCTTCGAAGAAAATCTTACCTTCAGCTATCAACGTGACTCAGTCGTGATTTATGGCAATGTTGCACTGGCAACCCACGGAGAGACGGCGCCCCAAACTCTTGGAAGTGGTTCTGCGCGGCTTTCTCATCAACGATTCTCTCTCAGCCATGCACCACTCACTTATATTGGCGCCGACAACGAAACCGGAGCTGAGGCGGCCTTAGAAGTGCGTGTTAACGATATTCGCTGGCACGAGGTTTCAAGCCTGTATGGCGCAAAACCAAATGATCGCAGTTATGTGGTGCGGGTTGATGAGGAGGGGGCGGCGGCGATTCAGTTTGGTGATGGAAAACGCGGTGCGCGCCTGCCCACCGGGCAGGAAAATGTGCGGGCTGTTTGCCGCAAGGGCATAGGCTCGGAAGGGAATTTGCAGGCAGGTCAGCTTGCGCAACTGCTCTCGCGCCCCTTGGGTTTGAAAGCGGTGAGCAATCCGATGCCCTCCGCAGGCGGGGTGGATGCAGACAGCGCCGACCATGCGCGGCGCAACATGCCGCTCGGCGTGCGCACGCTTGGCCGGGTGGTTTCGTTGCAGGATTATGCAGATTACGCCCGTGCTTATACCGGCATCGCCAAGGCTCAGGCTACCGTGCTCAACACCCTTGCCGGACGTACCGTGCTCGTTACTGTGGCTGGTGATAATGGGATTCAACCGCCAGCCTCTACGCTCAACAAATTGCTCGGTGCTTTCAAACAATACGGTGACCCGCTTTTATACTGCGAAATAACCGCGTACATCGAAGCGACATTTCATCTCGCCATGCGCATCAAATGCGATGCGGATTATGAAAGTGAGAATGTGCTGGAAAATGTCGAGACCGCACTGCGCGCAGCCTTCTCCTTCGACGCACGCGATTTCGGTCAGATTGTCCCCCGCTCCGAGGTTATTGCCGTGGCGCAAGAGGTGGCAGGGGTGGTGGGCGTGGATCTGGACAGCTTCTATCGCGGCGACACAGCTACGTTGGAGGAGCGTCTGACACCGGTTGCTGCGACAGTGAATAATGGCAACGCCGTCGCCGCCGAGATATTACTGCTCGACGCCGGGCCATTTGATTCTCTGGAGGAAATGCCGTGAGCACGACCGCTGACCGTCTCTACGAGCTGTTGCCCGCTATCCACCGCATCCGTGATGCTGAGCAAGGCTATCCGTTGCGCGAGCTGCTTGCCGTTATTGCCGGGCAAGTAGAGGCCATGGAGGAAAATCTCGAACAGCTCTACGATGACCAGTTCATCGAGACCTGCGCTCCGTGGGTAGCGCCCTACATCGGCGATCTTATCGGCTACCACACTTTGCACGGCGTTGTGCCCAATGTGGCATCGCCGCGCGCAGATGTGGCCAACACGATCCGTTATCGCCGCCGCAAAGGCACGGCCTCAATGCTGGAGCAGGTGGCGCGTGATGTTACCGGCTGGCCGGCGCGGGCGGTGGAGTTCTTTGAACTATTGGGTTGGACGCAACATATGAATCATCTGCGCATGGACACGCACTACGCGCCGGATATCCGCGACCTGGAAAAACTGCACTGGCGCGACACCGCTTTTGATACGATTGCGCACACCGTGGACGTACGCCATATCAGTGCCGGCGCCCCGCGCCACAACATTCCCAATATCGGCCTCTATCTGTGGCGGGTGCGCGCCTTTCCCCTGACCCGTTCGCCGGCAGTGGTCGATCCCGACATCGGAGCTGGGCGATGCTTCCGCTTCAATCCGTTGGGTGCCGACATGGCGCTGTTCAACACTCCGGAAACGGAAAAAGAGATCAGTCATTTGGCCGAACCGATCAATGTGCCCATGCCGCTGGCCCGCCGCTGGCTGGGGGATCACCTGGATGACTACTACGGCTCGGGCAAAAGTCTGGTGTTGGAATTGGCAGGCGCCACGTCGACTGATCCATCGCAATTGATTCCACGCAGCAATATCTGCATCTGCGACCTCAGCGATATCGGTGACGGCAGCGGCAATATCACCTGGGTCCATCTACCGGCATCCGGTTCGGGCAAGGTTGCCGTCGATCCGGTGCTGGGTCGTATCGCCTTTGGCGATGCTCCGGCCACGCCGTTGCTGGCCAGTTTTCATTACGGCTTCACGATCGCCATTGGCGGTGGTGAATACGAACGTGGCGATGATGACGGTGCTGCGGATCAAATCGTACAGGGCGGTGATAGTACTGCGCTGCAAACCGCTCTTGATGACGTACAGAGCGGCGGCATTGTCGAAGTGACAGATAGTCATCGTTATCAGGGTGCTTTTACCATTACGGTGGATGCAGGCGCCAGTGTTTCTCTGCGCGCCGTCAATGGCGCACGCCCAGTGCTGCTTGCTGGTGGGGATATAGCATTAAATCTGGGTCAGGAGTCGACCCTGATTCTTGATGGCTGGGTCATCACGGGCGGTATGCTTGCCATTGCTGGTAACATATCGTGCAAGCTGATTCTGCGCGACTGCACATTGGTCCCGATCCCGGATGCCCCGGCGTTGTCGGTTGAAAATTCTTTTGCCAGTGTGGAACTGGAGCGTTGCATTACCGGACCATTGCATATCGCGGAAGATGCTGAAGTGGCGTTAAGCGAATGCATTATCGATGCCACCGAACCTGAACTGGTGGCTTATCGTTCCCCGGATGATGTACTGCTAGCCGGAGGCGCCATGAGACTGGAGAGCTGCACCGTCATCGGCAAGGTTCACACCCGTGAACTGACTCTGGCCACTGATTGTCTGTTTGTTGCTGCGCTCGTTACGGGCGGTGACAGTTGGAAAGCTCCGCTATGGGTGGAACGTCGTCAGAAAGGTTGCGTGCGATTTTCGTATGTGCCGCATGGTTCATACACCCCGCGCCGTTATCGCTGCCAGCCTGAAGCAGGCGATTTACAGACACGGCCCCATTTTACCTCGCTGTCTTACGGTGATCCCGGTTATTGCCAGCTACGGCAGGCAACGCCGGACAGTATTCGCCGAGGCGCCCACGATGAAAGCGAGATGGGTGTTTTACATGGGTTATATCAGCCGCAACGAGAAACCAACCTGGAAGTAAGGCTTGAGGAATACCTGCGTTTTGGATTAAAGGCAGGATTGATTTATGCAAGTTAGTGCGGCTCTGCCGACACGATAAGGAGAATAGACATGAGTGGAGATTACAGCCGAGTACGATTCGATCCCGGTGCGGACTTCGCCGGTGTGCAAATGCAGCAGGGACGTGTCCAGCTTGATTCAGACTGTAACGAGTCGGTGGCACTGCATGACAGACGTCTGCGCGCCGAGAGCGTCGATACCTTCGGCATTCACCCGAAACCCGGGATCACCGGCGTGGCGGTGGTTTCACCGCAGACGCCTGATGCCTTCAAAATCGATGCGACGGGTGGCGATATCACCATCGGACGCGGGCGCATGTATGTGGATGGATTGCTGGCGGAGAACCACGGTGGCGGAGCCCGGGAGTTTGACCCTGTGCTTGCCGAACTGCGTGGGGTTAATGGCCTGGATTATAATGAGCAACCCTATTTTCCTGATGCACCCAGCCTGCCTGCAAATGGAAGGCGCCTTGCTTACCTGGAGGTGTGGCAACGCGAGGTTACGCATCTTCAGTACCCCAATTTGGTGGAAAATGCCGTTGGTGTGGATACCACGACACGCCTGCAAACCGTCTGGCAGGTGCGACTGCTGGAGGACATTGGAGGAGCCAACTGCAGTACGCCCGAGGATCAGTTCCCCACCTGGAAGGCTCTCATCCAGCCATCCGAGGGACGCATGTCTATCAGGGCGGAAGGTGTGCCGCCCGATCTGGATCCATGCCAGTTAGCACCAGGTGGTGGCTACCGTGGACTGGAAAATCAGCTATACCGGATAGAGATTCACGATGGCGGCACTGCGGGTGCAGCGACGTTCAAATGGTCGCGCGACAATGCCAGCGTAGCGAGCAATGTGGTGGAGATTGTCTCCGATACCGAACTGAAACTGGCCAGTCTGGGCCGCGATGCGGTGCTGCGTTTCAATAGCGGCGACTGGGTAGAGGTCCTTGATGATCGACGAGAGCTCAGCGGAGAGAGCAGCGATGCTGCGCTACGCCGTGGCGTGATTCGTAAAATCACCGTCGATGAGGCCAGTCAGTCAATTAGTTTCTCAGATCCGCTACCGGCTGATCTGATTCCAGACCCCAACGACAATGCCGACACACCGGGTTCGCGACATACCCGGGTGAAACGCTGGGATCAGAAAGGTACGATTCGAGATTCTGACGACAATGTTGTCGCTAATCTCGACAGTGCAGGAAGTAGTGGATTGATTACGGTGCCGGCTGCAGGTACTTGGGTTGTATTGGAAAAGGGTGTTCAGGTGCAGTTCAGTCTCAACTCAGTCGGTGGCAATTTCCATTGCGGAGATTATTGGGTTTCTGCGGCGCGTACGGCTGATGCCTCTGTGGAAGAGCTTACTGGTGCTCCACCGCGTGGCATCCATCGGCACTATGCACGCTTGGCCATTGTCACCTTTCCTGATGTTGAAACCGATTGTCGCATCATCTGGCCGCCTTCCAGCGGCGGGTGCTGTACTTATACGGTTGGTGATGGTGTGCGTAGCCACGGTGATTTTCACTCAATTCAGCAGGCGATCAATCGTTTGCCGGATGCTGGTGGGCGCATTTGCGTATTGCCGGGAGAATATCATGAAAACCTGCTGATTATTCATGACAATATTACGATTCATGGGTGTGGTAAGGATAGTGTCATTGTTGCCGAAACGAATAATCCAGCGATTCATATTGTGGGAGCTGTAGACATTGGAATCAGTGAGCTGACCATCAAGGCGCATGCGGATGGTGAAGGCGTGCGGGTCGATGCGACCCCTGAGCGAACGCCCGCGAGAATATCCTTGAATCATCTGAATATTCTCGCTACAGCGCAAAGTGCGATTGCGATCATGGCCGGACAATTTATTACTATCCGTGATAACCATGTTCTGATGCAGGGATTATCTCTTATTTCGGCTGTATTAGTGACTGCTGACGATGTTCTTATTGAGCACAATTCTGTGATGGCAATCCAAGGGCAGGATCATACGGTAGCAGCGGGTGTGCAGATAGGGCTTGGGCTTGGCGGCTTGCAGATTGGCGGCACATCTGAGCGGGTTCGGGTTATCGATAATTTGATCCAGGGTGGAGCCGGTAACGGCATTACGCTCGGCTCGATTCAGACGGTTTCTGCAAATTCAACTGTCGGTTCGATCAGCATGGAGAGCCTGAGCATGCTGGACAGCGCAATCATTGGTTCGGCAAATGTGCAATCAGCCGGTGCACTCTACGACATCCGTATTGAACGCAATCGAATCTTCGATATGGGCATGAACGGCATCGGTGTCGCAGACTTCTTCGATTTGGCGAATCATGATGAGTTTATCACAGTTGTCGGACTGGATATTCTGGGCAATACGATCAGGAACTGCCTGCAGCGTTCTTTGGCAGTACCGGAAGAGTTGCTTCTCGATATGGCTTATGGCGGCATCAGCCTCGCTGATGTCGAAATGTTGCGCTTGCATGATAACCGTATTGAAGATAACGGGCCTGATCATTTGCAAGCGGTGTGCGGGGTTTTTGTATTACATGGCGAAGGCCTGGATATCAGCCACAATCATATTCTTAATAATGGTGCGAAAAATAGTGAGAGTAGCAAGGATGCCAACAAAGGATTGCGTGGCGGCATTGTGGTTCGTTATGCAATTGCAGGCATCGCTTCGTTAGAAATCAATGATTATCTGCTGCCTCGCCAAAATGGTATTCCCGCTGCACGCATTCATGATAATACCGTCTCTCAGCCATTGGGTCAGGCGCTATTGCTTGGGGCACTGGGGCCGGTATCTATTCAGGGCAACAGCCTGACATCGCGTGGCATCGTGCCTGGCTTTTCGCTAGGGCTGTTTGCCAGTACGGTGATGATATTAAATCTGGGTAGATCCAATGAATTATATGGGCAGATTATTGCATTTGCAGGTGCAAGATCTGATATCTGGCAACAGGAGAGTGTTGCCGTAAATGGAGATATAATCACAACGTCAAAAGCTGGGCTGGATGATCAGGGAATTGGTCACTATCTGGCCAATGGCAATGTGATGTTCAATGACAATCAAGTGGTGGGGGATTTGATGGAGCTGGAAGTCAGTGCAACCATGTCGTCTGTGCTGATCATCAGCCTGGACGATATCTCTTTTGCCGATAATCAACTTGATGCCAGCTTCCTGATTGATCTGATGCTTTCTAATGCAATTGTGTTGGGCATGAGCGTGCGCATTAATGACAACCGCTTCAAAGAATCACTTATTCTGGCTTTGTATTCGGTCATTAGCCTTGGTCTTCTGTTTAATCATACCGTTGATAATCAGGCAACCCACTGTATTTTTGCCAAGGGGCTGCTCAAAGATCGTGTACGCGATAATCACATTCTGATGGTTAATCAGTGTGAACGATTAAATGCGCTTGGTAATAGGCTTGATAAACATTTGGTTACTCAGAATCAGAGTATGGCAATGAATACGGCAGATTGGGGTTAGGAGAAATATATGGCAGCGAAAAGCTCACAACAAACACACACTAACATTTCTCTAACCGAAACGGAAAATAAGCTGAAAGACGGCCTGGGTCAGGCCGATGCACTACGGCATGAAGGGCTGGCCGGGCTGGCGCAGATCAAGCGGGCCAAGCTGGTGCAGACACGCCGGGAGCGGGGGCGGATGGAGGCTAAATACGATACCGATCATCCACGTGTGCAGCAACTGGACAGGCAGATGGTTGCCGAACATCAGGCCATGGTGGTTGCACGCATGGAACGGGATAAGACGGCCATTGAGCTGCCTGCAAGAGATAACAAGCAGTTTATCATGATTGGCCATATATGGGATGAAGACGGTTATCCACTGGAGGCGTATCAGGCAGGTCTGTATACAAAAGCTGCCGCCAAAGTAGAGGTCGCTGTAGAAGCTGTCACAGACGAGCATGGTTTCTTTCAATTGAATATCACCGTTGCTACCGATGCCCCTGCCACTACTGGGAGACCGAGTGAGATACAGGCAGCGCCGCCGCCGTTATATCTGCTGGTAAAGAATAAGACCGGAAAAATGGTCTATAAGGATAGTCAGCCGATTAAGGCAGTTGCCGGTGGTCTTGTGCATCGGGATGTGGTTGTTTCAGTCGTATCCTATCCATGTTGTGGCAACTGTCAGACCCGCTATCTTGGTAATTCCGGTCCCCGTGAGTTACATGACCTGAGCAATGAAAAGCCCCGTTGCGGTTTGGCGAAAATGAGACCGGATCACCGCGTCTATTTTGCCTCGCCCAAAGAGGCGGAACAGGCCGGCTACGACTATTGCGCCTACTGTTTCGGCAAGGGTAAGTCCAAAAGGTAGCGCGCACGGAAAGAGAGCAGGAGGGCACCATGAGTCATCAATGTGTTGCTACAAAGAAAAAAAGCGTGTCAAAACCCGTAAAGCGATCTGCTCTTGCATCGTCTGCAGCCACTTATTTAGCGCAGCCACTTGTTAAGCCCACCCGGCGGCTGCCGATTCAGGCCAAGCTGACGGTTGGTCAGCCCAATGATAAATATGAGCGGGAGGCGGACCGCGTTGCCGATAAGGTGATGGGCATGCCCGAACCTGTACTTCAACGCCAGCCTGAGAACGAAGAGGAGGAGGCACTCCAGACTAAACCGCTGGCCGATCAGATCACCCCGCTGGTGCAAAGGCAAGAGGCTTCGCCAGAGGAGAAGGAAGAACTCCAGACCAAGTTAGTGGATGAGCATTTGCAGCGCCAGCCTGTTGAGGAGGAAGAGGAAGAGCTCCAGGCCAAAGAGGTTCCAGGCCAGACTCCACAGGTTTCTTCCAGCACCGAATCACGCATCAATAGCTTGAAGGTTGGTGGCCAGCCGCTTGATCCATCCACTCGATCCTTTTTTGAACCGCGTTTTGGGCACGATTTTAGTCAAGTGAAAGTCCACGCTGATAGTCATGCCTCGGAAGCAGCTAAGTCGATCAACGCGCGTGCTTTTACAATGGGCAATCACGTGGTGATGGGTGCCGGCGAATACCAACCGAAATCACAATCCGGCCAGCGTCTTTTGGGTCATGAGTTGACTCATGTGATTCAGCAGGGAGAAGGAGGGTCAAGTAGAAGAGGTCTATCGCGAGGATCATTTGAGTTTGACCCTGTTGATACCGTTCAACCAGGTCTATCCCGACAATCAGATGTGTTGCAGCGGCAAAATGCTCGACAACCGTTTCGACAGCGATTGTTCGTCGTGCGAGATAGGGGGATCGGCTTGGGCACCACGCCAGTGGCAAATCTCAGCGTCGTCAAGGCACAGTTGATGCGAACACATAATGCCGGAGTGTGGAGCCTAGTACTGGTTATTCACGGTTCGCTTGACCGCCTCGGGGCTCAAGAGCCGCCGAACTGGCAACAAAACGCAATCTTCTACGATGCAGCGGCCATCAATGCCCTGTTTTCGGCAGATTCGAATTGGGTACGTTGGCGTGACCGCTACGGACCCAATCACCTTTCCCTGGCTGCATGTCAAGTCAGTGCGACCTTCGAGGGCGTGCTCATCAGTAATTTCACCCGTCACGCCCGGGGCACCGGATCGCAGGCACATGGATCGAGTCAGCCAGCGCGTGGACTTGGCACAGGCTGCAAACCCTTAAGCTCAGGTCAAACTTACACTTCCGCCGCTGGTCACGTTATCAACTCGCGGGCTAGGTACAATCGCTTACCTTCGACAGAACGCCAGGATTTACTTAACGTGCTCACTCGCCTCAACCAACGGGTTGGATACTACGGTGTACCTCCTGTACCGAGCGGTCAGATCATCGAGTATTTTCTGGATGTGCAGCCTGTCGGGCAGTGGCCCGTGGTCGAAATCGGGCACGTAGAATCCGATGGCTCCCTCACGAACACCCACATCCCCTTTTGGAACCGCACCACTGGGCCGCAGTCCAGCAGATTCCGGCGTTTGTGTGACCAAGGTGTAGGGGTTTTCCGAGGTCACCGGTCACGAGCGCCGTCGGCACCGCGTCAGCGTCGCCGTCCCTGAGAGGTAAGGGGGCTAGGCTTGCATATTTTGTTCAGTGATAAAGGCGGAGATGAGCTGATGTTCGTGCTTTCCAATTTTGGTATGTATACAGGCAACGGCGCATCTGAAGAGGTCCGGTTGATTAACTCCTTGTTATCCAGAAATAAGGAATCAGCCAATTGGCTTACAGTTAGATAGGTTAATACCTGAGTAAACAGGAGGCTAAAGTGGAATTTAAGCCCAAGACCAGACATGCCAAGCCCGTGCGGCGGGCAAGGCCGACTCGTTTTGCAGCATCGAGTCTAGTTAATCGCACGTACCAATCCGAAATTCGGCGTGTTCTCAGTGCTACCGGTGCACAAGCCAAACTGACCATCGGCCAGCCGAATGATAAATACGAACAGGAAGCGGATCGCGTTGCCGATCAGGTGATGCGTATGTCCGATGCCGATGTGGCGCAACGGGTAGAAACTGGAACCGTTCAACCGATGCGGATTCAGCGTATGTGCCCTGAATGTGAAGAGGAAATGGCGCAGCGTCAACCAATGGAGGAAAAGGAGGGAATGCTTCAGTCAAAACTCAATGGTGAGTTGTTGCAACGGCAACCGATGGAGGAAGAAGAGGAGGAACTCCAGGCCAAGGAAATGCCGGGACAAACACCAACAGTTGCACCTAATCTCGAATCAAGAATCAACAGCCTGAAAGGTGGTGGACAGCCACTCGATTCTTCAGTCCGCGCTTTCTTCGAGCCACGCTTTGGACGTGACTTTAGCAACGTGCGCGTACATACGGATAGCAATGCAGCAGACACTGCCAAATCTATTCATGCTCGGGCATTTACACTTGGAAATCATGTGGTGATGGGTGGTGGTGAATTTCAGCCGAAATCTCAATCAGGGCGCCGTCTTCTGGGGCATGAATTAACGCATGTTGTTCAACAAAATTGGGGCCTTATTGGGTCGACAAACATACAAAGAGGCATTGGAGGTGGTCATGACTTAAAGTCCCCACGCTTTGCAAATAATCCTTCTTTAGAAGCAGCATTTGATGGCAAAAAGTATATAACTAATGGCGCTAGCGGCGATTATGTGAAAAAAATCCAGAATGCATTGGAGGATTTGGGAAATAAATTACCAAAATATGGCGCTGACGGAAAATTTGGGGCTGAAACCAACTCAGCAGTAAGAAGGTATCAGACTTCTAAAACTTTTCAGGTGGATGGAATTGTTGGTCCGGAAACAATGGGTGGCTTGGATCGTGACTTTAATGGTAGAGGAAAACATCCAACGCCAAAACCAGTATTTCCTATCAAAAAAGCAAAGAAGGTATCATTTTTGGAGGATGGGGCTGCCTTTGGGTGGGACAACCATACTGACCCCAAGGTACCATGGAAGTCAGTAAAGGTAGGGGCAACTGATACGGTCAAGGCTAAAGTCGATCCGGTCGATCCGGTCGATGTTGTAGCTAGCGTCATGTTTGACAGCAGTGACACAGGTAAGGTCAAGGTGACTCCCGAGCAACCTACCGGCGCTTCTCAGGTACTCACCATTACTGGTGTGAGCATTGGAGTAGCCGATATTAGGGCTATGCTGGGCCCTAAGGTCGTCGGCTATTTTAAGGTCGCAATCTATGGCAAAAAGTCTAAATCAGTAGGGGTTCGTCTCGTTCATGAAAAGCATTACAAGAGCTCTGATGTTGCTGATGCGACGCTCAAAAATTTCACTAAGAAAGTTTACAAACAGGCTGTCTTCGATTGGGCCTTCAAACGTTTGCATAAGAAGACCATCGGATTCGACAAAAACAAAAATGGTGAGATTGATGTTAGCACCTGGATGACAGAGGAAATGAAGACCGTCCGTGATGGTGCCGAGAGTAAAAGGTACGACCGCAATGTGTTCATTGTTAGTAACCCGAGTGATGGTTCTTTTGGCATTGCTGGCTTTAATCAGCGCTTTGCCTATATCTTCGCTGATAGCAATGGTTCTCCCGAAAAATCATTCGCACATGAGCTAGGGCATACCTTAGGCTTGGACCACAAAAATAGTGATAATACCAATAATATGTCTCAGGGTGATAGTGCAGGCAAGTGGCGTCTGCGCAAGGATCAATGGGATCAAGTTAATTCCTCCTGAAATAGTGATGGGGCCAGGCTTTCATATGGTGGTGAAGAGGCAAGGTTTTCATAATTTGCTATATGCTATATGTTCTGAGGGCGATTAAAATGAGGTATGGCTCGCAAACCTCGGATTCACGTATGTGGTGTATTTTACCATGTCATGCTTCGCGGCAATGGCGGGGCTAACGTATTTTTCAATGAGGAAGATTGATATCGGTTTTATCTGCTGATGCAGGAAGGGGTGGTGCGGTACGGCCACCGTATTCATGCTTTTTGCCTGATGAGCAACCATGTTCATCTTGTGATTCAGGCGGGGGATGTTGCTCTATCACGGATTATGCAAAACCTATCATTTCGTTACACGCGCTGGATTAATGGTCGGCGTAAACGAACAGGGCATCTTTTTCAGGGGCGTTTCAAGGCGATACTGGTTGATGAAGATAGTTATTTGCTGGAGATGGTTCGCTATACGCACCTGAACCCTGTGCGGGCGGGAATGGTAAAAGATATTCGTGACTATCCCTGGAGCAGTCATGCGGCCTATATGGGATTTGAAACAATTCCATGGCTGGAGACTGAGACAGTGCTTTCGCGGTTTTCGGATCGTCTTGCAGCGGCGAGGCAGCGTTATGCTGAATTTATTATCGATGGTCTGGCCGAGGGGCATAGAAGCGAGTTCCATTCCGGTTCTGTGGACGTACGGGTTTTGGGGGATGATGGTTTCACAGTAAGGGCATTGGCGGGCAGTGAAAAGCTTGCCCCTAAATGTACATTTGAAGGCTGTGTTTCATTAGTTTGCCAACATTATCAGATGCGCCCCGAAGAGCTGTCAGGCGCGGGTAGAAGGAGAAGGCCGTCAGAAGCTAGGGCTGTGGTTGCATGGCTGATCAAGCACCATGGGGAAATGGCATTAAGCGCAGTTGCAGATCGATTTGGGAGAGATGTGTCTACTATGAGCACATCCGTTCGACGATTGGAAGAGAAGATGAATATGTCGGGTAACTTTCGCAGCAAAATTAACTGCATTGAGGATTCAACCCTCAACTGATAAGCCATTTTCAAAAGTCGTGATCGGCAATTTGATTTCCCACTTCGGCGTATTTCCGGTTTAAATTCTCGAGGTATGAATCCGCCATTCCCTTCAATCTGGCATTGAAATCCAATCAATGTGGCATTGAATTCTTAATTTCTGAATGCCGGGGATTGGTTCAGCTATCGACTATGCTGAATGCGCATGAATTGCATTTGGTTGAATGGCTGAACTATTTCGCAACTCTCCTTGCTGTTTGACGACCTGATGTCGCGAACTTATGATAGTCGTTGACTTGGTATTTTATACATGAACACAATACAAGCGCACAATTTCTTATTCATAAGGCCATACATGAAACAGAAAATTATTGAACACTGGTTGCTAAAGCCTTCTCAATACGATCTGGAAAGCATCACCCGTTCCCAAATCCAGCAGGCCTGGGCACGTATTCTTTTTTCTTTCGCCTGTGTGTTGTATTTAACGCTCCATGCAGTTTTCTTTACTGAATTTAAAATCCATATTCTGGTCATACTGAGCGCCTACCTGATCTATAATGCACTGACGCTTATCACGATTCGACGTGTTCCGTTATCAGTTTTCCGTATGTTGTTCGCTCCTTTTTTTGATACCTTTGTGATCTGCTATGGCATGATGATTGATGGCGGTAATGCCAGTGGCATGTTTTATATTCTGTTTATCATCATCATCGGCAACAGTTTTCGCTTTGGCAATCCACTGATGATTTATACACAAGCCCTGACCATTGGCGGCCTTGCCATCAGTACAGTCTTTTTGTCGATGCAGATGCATGTTCCGCCGGATAACACATTGTTGTTTTGGCAATTTGCAGGTTTGTTGGCCATCCCTTTTTATGTCTATCTGATCAGAAAAAGATCAGAAGATATGCTGCGCGTGGCGCACGAGAATCTGGAGCATACTGTTGAGGAACGTACCCTGCAGTTGAGCCAAACCAATGACAGGTTACATCATGAAGTTGCAGAAAAGGCTGAGGCGATTCAAAAGATGGAACAGGCTGAAATGAAATATCAGCACGCCCAGAAGATGGAGGCAATCGGCACGCTGGTTGGCGGTATCGCCCATGATTTCAACAATATGCTATCAGGCATCACAGCCAACCTGTTTATCATTCAACGCCAGGTTAGTGATGCTGATGTGAGTAAACGGCTGGAAAAAATCGGCGATTTAACCATGCATGCAGCAGAGATGATCAAACAACTGATGACATTTGCTCGTAAGGATGATATAAAACTGGAACGCTTTGATCTATGTGTTTTTTTCAAAAGGGCGCTGCAACTGGCCTGTGTATCAATTCCCGAACATATTCATTGCGATATAACATTCGCTCAAGAAAAGCTGTTTATTCAGGGTGATGCCACCCAAATTCAGCAGGTTTTGATGAATCTGCTGAATAATGCCAGAGATGCGCTAAAAGGATGCGAGCAACCTTCAATCCGGGTTTCACTGCAGCATTTCAGCGCTGATGCAGCATTTTTGAAAGCACATAATGAAGCAGAATCCGGCGAATATGCGGTACTTTCTGTGCAGGATAATGGCTGCGGGATTAGCCATAAAAAAATCAACAAAATATTTGAACCCTTTTATACCACCAAGGAGGTTGGTTCAGGCACAGGGCTATCGATGATTTATGGCGCGGTGCAGGCCCATGGCGGAATCATTGATGTGCAGAGTCAGCTGGGTGTCGGAACCGGGATTAGTATTTATTTGCCGCTGTCTGACGAGGATGTTCCTTCTACAATATCTGATGATCCCAGCCGGATTGTGAAGGGGGATGGCGAGACGATTTTACTTGTCGATGATGATGAATATTTGCTGGAGGCCAATAAAGCGTTGCTGCTAACGCTTGGCTACCGTGTCCATACAGCCAGAAACGGTATTGAAGCCGTATCACGCTACAATACACTGCAACATAATATTGATCTGGTCATCATGGATGTCGTTATGCCGCAACTTGGCGGTGTAGCTGCGGCTGAACAGATTCGAGAATTGAACAGCGAGGCGGAAATCATTTTAATCACTGGCTACGATAAGGACAATGAACTGACTTCCGAGCTAACAACACAGTGGCATCAGGTTCTGAAAAAGCCCCTTGAAGTAGAAGAGCTTAGCAGAGTGATTCGGAAGCGTCTGAGGGTCTGATTTCAAGCTTGTTGCCCTGAGCGTTTGTCGAACTTATGAGACATGACAGACTTTCATGAATCCAACGGAACAGCGCCATAGAGAAATAGTTCTAAGGCGTCTCGGGGTCCTAACGCATCAAGATGCCAAAGGTTTAATCGGCGGTTCCCCGCAGGATTGTTCCCCCAGAATTATTCCCAAGCAGAATCCAAACGAAAAAAGGCGCCCCCAATGGACGCCCTTTTGGCTGAATATGGCTCCCCGAGCAGGACTCGAACCTGCGACATATGGATTAACAGTCCACCGTTCTACCAACTGAACTATCGGGGAATTTCAAAGAGCGCGAACCGTACGGAGGCATATGATTTATGTCAATATGTCTGAACAAAAAAATTGACATGCAATTTCCATGCGTTGAACTGGCTTATGTGTCAGCCCAGGTTTCTGAAAGACTGTAAAATAGTTGCAATTTATGGAGTATCCAGTGTTGGCGGGTTGTGCATGATTGCAAGCTTGATCACTACAGGCAGAAGCTATGGGTCTGATCCGTTTGCAAACAGAGAGGGAGGGACGGTTCTTTTGAATTTCGGCGCGATCTGGAAATCGGACTGGTTGGTGGGCGTTATCTTGACGCTGCTGTTTCTGGCGGCTTGTGAGTATGCCGTTTCTCCCCTTCGTTCGCTGGAGACGGTGATCTACGATCAGCTTGCCGGCCAATCGGAACTGGCGCCTGATGAGAATATCGTACTGGTAAATATGGATGAACAGACGTTGGCCAGTGCAGACAGATCTGCCATGACATCTGTAATTACCAGTTTATCCGGCGCCGGTGCGCGTTTGATTGCGCTTGATATACTATTTGACCAGCCCGGGCCACATTCAAGCACTTCGGAGCACATGCCGCTTGTTGAAGCCGTACGCCGCTCGGGCATCACCCTGATGCCGATGTTTTTCGAGGTCGATCATGTCAATGATCATGCCAGTGCAGTGCTGCCGAATGATTTGCGACATCAGATAATCAAGCATGCCAATATCACTGAAGTTCAGGCTTCGCCATTCAACGCCGTGATGCTACGTTATCCTTATACTCAGCTGATTCAGGCATCTGCCGGCATCGGGCACATGAGCGTGTTTGGAGATGATGATGGTATTGTGCGCTCTTCTCCTCTGGCCATTGAATATGCAGGGAAATACCTGCCATCAATGCCACTGGCACTTGCCGCCAGGGCATTGCATGTCCCCCTGAATGATATTCGTATCAATCTGGGCCTGGATATCGAACTGGGCGCTCACAATATTGCGACCGACGCATCGTTGCGATTGTATCCAACATTTTATGGTGGTGGAAACTTCAAAGTCTATCACTATCGAGATGTGCTTTCCGGTCGAGTGCCGCTCGATATGTTCGGTCAAAAAATCATTCTGATCGGTAGCGCCGAAAAAGCTGTTTCAACACCCGCTGTGGCGATGACGCGTATTGAGTTCACCGCGCATGTCTTGCAAAGTCTGTTGTCAGATCAGTATGTCAGCCGTCCGGCATGGACGCACAGTCTTGAGCTGGCTTTGCTGCTGCTGATCGGATTATATCTGATCATTATTCTGCCCCGATTGTCACCCGTCATTGCGGTTGCGGCTTCATTATTCTTGATGCTCATGCTTATCGGTGCCGAATTCGCGATGTTGATGAACTATGCTTTATGGGTACAGCTGATGAGCGCCGCATTACTGTTGTTAGCCGGTCATGGGCTAGTGGTGATGAAACAGACATTTTTCAGTCGAGGAGGGCAGAAAAAAACTAGCACCCATCTGCATGAGACCAACAAGATGCTTGGGGTTTCATTTCAGAGTCAGGGCATGCTTGATCAGGCCATGGAGAAATTTCTCGCCTGCCCGGCTGATGATGAGATGGATGCAGCTTTTTACGATCTTGCCCAGAGCTTTGAACGCAAGCGTCAATATGAACAGGCTGTATTGTGCTTTGAACAGATCATCAGTCATAACCCGGCCTATCAGGATGTTCAGACACGTTTGATACAGGCAAAGAGTCTACTGGAGTCGAAAACGGGCAAGGATTCCAATGCGGCACTGGCATCGCTGTTAGGTAATGGCGACAGTAGCCCTACGTTGGGACGTTATGAGATTATTTCCGAGTTAGGCAAGGGCGCCATGGGTACCGTGTATCTGGGCAAAGATCCGAAAATCAACCGTCAGGTTGCCATCAAGACCATGGCTTTATCACAGGAATTCGAGGCTGATGAGCTCGAAGAGGTCAAGGCAAAATTCTTTCATGAGGCTGAAATTGCCGGCATGCTCAATCATCCGAATATCGTCACTATTTTCGATGCCGGGGATGAACATGATCTGGCTTATATCGCTATGGAATTCCTTGATGGTATTGATCTGGTTCCATACACCAAAAAGGGCAAGCTGTTACCGTTTGCGACGACACTGAAAATTGTCGCCAAAGTGGCCGAAGCATTGAAATACGCGCATGAAAATGGTGTGATTCATCGCGACATTAAACCAGCCAATATCATGATTCTGAAAAACAAGAGCGTCAAAGTTACCGACTTTGGCATTGCGCATATCAATGAATCGAGCAAGAAAAAATCAGGTACCGTGTTGGGTACACCTTCGTATATGTCGCCGGAACAATTATCCGGGAAACAGCTGGATGGCCGTTCCGATCTGTTTTCTCTGGGTGTGATGTTATATGAACTGGTTAGCGGCATTCGTCCGTTCAGAGGCGAGTCGATTTCCAAGTTGATGTTCAAAATCGCCAAGGAACCGCATGTGGATGTGCGTAAGCACAATCCCGATGTGCCCGATTGCATCTGTACCCTGATCGATAGCCTGCTGACCAAAAAAGCGGACTTGCGCGTAGAAAATGCGGCTGAAGTGATGGAACGTATTTCAGCTTGTCTGCGCGAGTTGAAAAGCCAAAGAGGTGGATAACCATGATAAGCTATGAAATGCATGCCATGACCGATGTCGGCATCAGGCGGCAACATAATGAGGACTGCGTTGCCGCTTCCGCCGAACTTGGATTTGCCGTGCTGGCTGATGGCATGGGCGGTTATAATGCCGGTGAAGTCGCCAGCGCCATGGCCGTTGAGATTATCGGCAAAGCCCTCGAAGCACAGATGCCTGATATGCCACCGGCGCAAATCAATGCTCAAACCGGCTTTACCGAAGAATCCATGCTGGTGCGCCAGTCCATTGAGGAGGCCAATGAAGCGATTTACACCGCGGCACAGACCAAAGCCGAATGTTCAGGCATGGGTACTACAGTGCTGGCGGCGGCTTTTTATGGCGACCATATTACAGCTGCGCATGTGGGCGACTCACGTATGTACCGTTTGCGGGATCAGGTGTTATCCCATATTACGGAAGACCATTCACTGGTTCACGAACAGGTGCGCCGTGGCTTGCTAACGGCGGATGATGCCCGCAATTCGAGAATAAAAAATCTGGTCACGCGAGCGCTGGGCGTGGAGCTGGGCGTGGAGCCTGATCTGGTCGAGGATATGGTCAGGCCGGATGATATTTATCTGATGAGCTCGGATGGTTTAACCGATGTGGTTTCCGATGAAGCCATTTCCAGTGCCTTGCGAGATCAGCAATCAAATCTGAAAAAAGCAGGCAAACTGTTGGTCGATATGGCCAACCAGGCCGGCGGCCCGGACAATATTTCCGTCATTCTGATTAAAGTTGTAAAAGCCAAACCCAAAGGCGGATTTTTCTCGCGCTTTATGAAGTAGTCACGCAAAGCGCCCCAGGGCAGCCTCTCTTACGCAAGCGCCCCCCTAGGTATTTCCTTCGGTCACAATTCACCTCGCCGCAAAGAGAGCAAAGGAAAACCATTTTTGTGCAGTTGCAGGAGGTGTTTTTCGTGCGGGGCTATGGTCTGGACGAAATATTAAACAGGCGTTCGTGTTCTTCCAACGCGTATCGGTCCGTCATGCCGGCGATGTAGTCGGCGATGATTCTGGCCAGCTTTTGGCCATCAGATGAGTCGAAGGCTTCCATTTCCAGTTGCTGGTGGGTTGGCAGCATGGCCGGGTTTTGCATATAGACATCGAAAATTTCTCGAATGACGCGTTCGGCTTTATTGGCCATGCGGGCGACGCGGTAATGGCGGTACATGTTTTTGTAGAGGAATTTCTTTAATTCACCGTTCAATTTTTTTGCAGGGCGGGAGAATCCCACCAATGGTTTTGCTGCGCTGCGCACATCATCAAAGTTTGCAATGCCTGCATCCCGAATGCGTCGGTCGGTTTCCTCAACCACATCGACAATCAGGAAATTGATCATGTGGCGGACGGTTTCGTTTACTTTCAGACGTTTGGATACCTGCGGGAAATCATGCTCCACCTGTGTATAAAAACGACCGAACAATTCCAGTTTCAGCAAGTCTTCAATCGCCAGCATGCCGGCGCGATAGCCGTCATCGATATCGTGATTGTTGTAGGCAATCTCGTCGGCCAGATTGCCGATCTGAGATTCCAGCGCCGGCTGTTCATGCAGATTGAAACGGGCCATACCCTGATTGGCAGGCGTATCGTAGGCGGAATGATGTTTGACGATGCCTTCGCGGGTTTCATAGCTGAGGTTCAGGCCGGGAAAGGCGGCATATTTATGCTCCAGCTTTTCAACAATGCGTAACGACTGACGGTTATGTTCAAAGCCGCCGTAGTCCTTCATGGCGTCATTGAGCGCATCCTGACCGGAATGACCGAATGGGGTATGGCCCAGGTCGTGGGCCAGCGCGACAGCTTCGGCCAGATCTTCGTGCAGCCGCATGGAGCGACAAATAGAGCGGGCGATCTGGGCCACTTCGATGGAATGGGTTAAACGGGTGCGATAATGATCGCCCTCATGGTTGACGAACACCTGCGTTTTGTATTCCAGGCGACGAAAGGCAGTGGCGTGGATAATGCGATCCCGATCACGCTGATAGGGGTTTCTATGTTCCGATTCAGGCTCATCATAGACTCTTCCGCGCGAGCAGGATGTTCGGCAGGCATAGGGCGCCAGGGTCGATTCATAGGCGTTCTCAGACATCAATATTTCAGCCATTAAGCTGCAACAGACTCCATCATGGACAGCGCTTCCAGCGCTGCACTGCGCGGATTCGCAGCATGCAGAATCGGGCGCCCTACGACCAGATAATCCGAGCCGCCGGCTATGGCACTGGCCGGGTCTGCAACACGTTTCTGATCCTGTACATCCTGACCACCCCAGCGGATACCCGGTGTCACGGTCAGAAAACCCGAACCGCAAACTTGTTTGATCGCTGCTGCTTCATGCACGCTGCAAACCACCCCGTCCAGACCTGCATCCTGCGCCATGGCTGCACGCTGTAACGCAACGTCCCGGGCTTGCGATTTGGGCATCGGATCACTGGTTAGCACAGTCACGGCAATCAGTTTCATATCCGGAAATGCGGCGGCTGATTCTGCCGCTGCCGCCAGCATCGCATCGCCGCCACCGGCATGTACATTGACCATTTCCACACCCAGATTACCGGCGCTTTCAATAGCCTGAGCGACAGTATTGGGAATATCATGGAACTTGAGATCAAGGAATACCCGGTGCTGTTGCCGAATAGTTGCCACCAGCGCCGGCCCTTCGGCTACAAACAGGCGCAGGCCGACCTTGAACCAGCCGATGCTATCGCCAAGGTTGTCCCGCATCGCCAGCGCATCTTCGGCGCGGTTGACATCCAGCGCCACCATCAAACGATTCTTCATCAGACTTTTTCCTCACTTTTCGGGTGCAGTGTTCCCCATGAATGACATTGCGGGCATTGCCAGCGCACCTCAACCACTTCAACGCCGCATTGTTCGCAGCTGAAGTTTCTGGCTGTCTTGCGCCACTGGCGTGCAAAGCGGGTGTGTGCATCGTTATCCTTGCCCAGAACAGCATGCAGACGCAGCGACTGGCGCAGTGATCCGGGTTCAAATGCCATTTCATCGCAGCATTGTTTTGCTTCTTCGGTAGTTTGTATGTTGGCCAGCGCTTCGATCCAGGCCAGCATGAGTTCGGCATCATGGAATTCATGCCATAAATCATGCAGCAGTGCCCGGCCATGCGAATGATAAAATGATTCATGTTGTAAGAGGCAGGGGATCACCAGTGGAAAGTGTTCGCGGGCCTGTTGCCATAACTTGCGGATATCCACCTGAGCGGCATCAGCATCATGATTTTGCAAAGCCAGTTCAATGTTTACCATACGCGCCGGCGCACACGATTCATCCAGTTCCAGCGCTCGTTCTGCGTAGGCGTGGGCTTCTTCTACATTGTCCTGCTGAAAACACTGGCGCGCCATTTCGGAAAACAGATAAGCGCGATGTGAACTGTACGATTCGTTGCGTACGCGTTCCAGTCTGGAGAGTAGATCTTCAGCAACCAGCCATTCGCTGCTCTGCTCGCGAATACGCAAACAGGCCTCCAGAGCGCCAGCGTGGTCAGACTGAATTTCCAGCGCCTTCTGATACTGGTATAGCGCCCGGTCCAGCAAGCCGCCGGTTTGAAAATCGGTTGCCAGCGCCAGGTGCGCTTGCAAATGCATGGATTTTGGCAGGTCGGGACGGGCAAGCAGATTCTGATGAATACGTACGGCCCGACCAATTTCACCCTTGGAGCGGAACATCTCGCCCAGCGCCATGTAGACATCGGCCGCTTCCGAGCGCAGACGCGCTACCTGTACCATTTCTTTCAGGGCCAGATCGGGTTCGTCAGACAGCAGGTAATTGATGCCGCGCAGTAGCGGGGAAATACGCGCGTCTTCTTCTTTTTCCGGCGCATTGCTTTCCTGAACCGGACGCAGCACCAGCGCCACCAGCACCACCAGCGCAATGGCGGTAATGGCCAGCAGCAAGGTATTCATACGTCGTCCTGTAGCGGGATATTTCTCAGGTTGTCTACTTCCTGCTGCAAACGCTCATGTTCGCCTTTCAGCCAGCTGATTTCCTGTTTGTGTTTGCGTCTGGAAAAACTCAGCGCCAGCACGCCGCCGGCAAAGCCGAGAAAGAATGAGATAAATACGGGGACGTAGATGGGAATATCCGCACTGCTGACGCCAAGAAAATGAACCCGGACAGTGAGCTGATTGGCCATGGCGAACATGGTCGCAAACGATGTAAGAACGATGACCAGCAGTACGTTGATCCAGTTGACTGAGTTTAGCCCATACATGTTTTTAATCATGCTCACTGCTCAGCCCATCATTCATTGGTCCGATACTTGCAGCGAATGCTGAACAGTTCATCATGGGTAAGTCGAATCAGGCCGGGCTGTCAACCCGTTCGCGTAATACCTTGCCCGGTTTAAAGTGAGGGATGGTCTTGGCGGACACCATAACAGATGCGCCTGTTTTGGGGTTTCTGCCAATGCGGGCCTGACGTGCTTTGGTGGTAAAGCTGCCGAAGCCACGCAGTTCAACATGATCGCCGTTCGCCAGCGCATCGCCAATGACCGACAGAATTGTATTCACAACCACCTCGGCCTCGTGGCGGGTAATGCCTTCCTGTTGTTCTGCAATAATTTCTATCAACTCAGACTTCGTCATAATCTCCTCCACTTACACCCGAGCATAGCCCATCAAATACGATGCGCAAGCACGCCGCCCCCTGTGTTCAATAAGGGCAAGGTGAAAAGCCACATCTTTGTTTTTTTCAAGTACGTAAAGGCAAGTTGTGTTTGCCTTTACGTACTCCGTCAAATAATCAGGCTTTCTTCTTGTTGGCCACTGTAGCTGTAGCCTTCTTTTTTGTGGCTGTATTGGCGGTTTTTTCAGGTGCCATTCTGTCCAGTAATTTACGCTGCAATTCCAAAGCCAGCGCCGATGGCGTGGCATCGCTGGCAGTCTGGCGCGAATAGCTGCGTACGGCATCGCGTTCTTCAGCCTGTAGCTGCTGTTTGATGGAGAGTTCCACCTGACGACGCTTGCGATTAACCTCGATAATTTTCGCTTCGATTTCATCGCCTTCTTTCAATGCATCGTGATCGCGCGGCACTTCACGGTTGGCCAGATAGGCACGAACACCTTCAGTCAGTTCGACAATCGCGCCGCTGGGCTTGAGTTCCACGACTTTACCTTCGATGCTACTACCGCGCTTAACGCCGGCCATGAACAGCTCGAACGGATCGTCGGACAGTTGCTTGATACCCAGAGAAATACGCTGTTTTTCGGCATCCACGCCGAGAATAACGCACTCGACTTCTTGCCCCTTGCTATATTGCTTGAGCGCTTCCTCGCCTTTTTGTTCCCATGACAGGTTTTCGACATGCACCAATCCGTCCATGCCATCTTCAACCGGCACAAAGAAACCGAAGTCAGTCACATTCTTGATTTTGCCGTTGATATGTGAACCAACCGGATGCGAGGCCAGCCATGTATTCCACGGGTTTTCGCTAACTGCTTTCAGACTCAGGCGCAAACGGCGCGCTGAAGCGTCCACTTCCAGTACGGCAACATCCACCACATCACCTTCGGTGAGCACCTGGGAGGGTTGGACATCTCGCTTCGTCCAGCTCATTTCCGAACGATGAATCATGCCTTCAATACCGGGTTCCAACTCGACCACCGCGCCAAAATCAAGCAGGCGGCGAACGGTGCCGGTCAGGCGCATACCGTGTTCGTAAGTAGTGGCTACATTTTCCCACGGGTCGCTTTGCAGCGACTTGACCGAGACCGAGACTTTGCCTGTGTCAGCATTGAGTTTGACGATTTCAACCGTCAACTGTTGCCCGATCGACAACATTTCAGATGGGTGTTTGATCCTGCGCCAGGAAATATCCGATACATGCAGCAGCGCATCAACTCCGCCCATATCCACAAAGGCACCAAAATCGGCCATGCGCTTCACGGTACCTGACACTTTGTCACCTACGTGATGCTGCTCGAAAAACACGCCGCGCATAGCTTCTTGTGCGACAGCCATCGGTTTTTTACGCGAAACGACGATATTGTCAGGTTTGCGACGGGCTTCAAGAATAGCTACCTGGCAGGTCTGGCCAATCAGGCTGGCCGTATCGACATGAAAGTCCGTATCCGCTTCCGAGCGCGGCATAAATGCATTCAGTCCGTTCAGGTTGACTCTGAAGCCTCCCTTCACTTCGGTGGTGATGACCGCATCCACGCATGAGTCGGTTGCCAGTGCGCTTTCGATGCCGGTCCATGCAGCGCTCTGTTTTGCAGCCAGTACCGATAAGCGTACACCTGCGGCACCTCCGACCGATTGTACCAGCGCATCGATTTCATCGCCAATCACCGGGATTTCCATGCCGGCCTGCTCAAATTCGGCCCGCGGGATCGAGCCTTCCGCCTTGGCGCTTACGTCGATGATCACCGCATCGCTATTGATGCTGACGACCATGCCCTTGATCATTTCTCCGCGTTTGACGACAGGCTGTTGTTTCAAAGAGGCTTCAAACATTTGTTTGAATGATTCCTCTTCAGGTTCTGTTTCCTCAGTAACTGCATCTTCTGTTACTGTGACTTCAGTTTCCACTTGTTCTGTTACTGATTTATCCACTACCGGGATTTCTGCTGCAGGCGCATCGTCGGGCTGTTCATCTGCTTCAGCAGGCTGACCTTCAACTACTGCTGATTCTTCCGCTTCGGCTTCTGCGTTTTCTTCTACTACGGATTGCTGTGTGCTAACTGCCTCTACGTCCACTTCCTGTACATCTGTAGATACTTTCTCCACTGCTTGTGCATCTACATCCTGTACTTCTACATCCTGTATGTTTTCGATTTGTTTGGCTTCGCTCATTTTTACCATCCCGGTCACTCAATTCTTCAAGAATTGTTATTCAGTGTTGTGTATTTTTTGCTCTGTTTGTTTGCTTAATCAGGGGGTTGTTGCCTGAATCAGCTTTCTCCGCTCCAGAACGCCAAGCATCCGATCCACCACTTCCTCGACTCTCAATGTGGTCGAATCAATGGCAATGGCATCAGACGCCTGTTTTAGTGGTGCATGCTGACGTTCTCTATCGCGTTGGTCACGCATTTTCAGTTCTGCGATCACATCATCCAGACTGCTGCCGCTCTCATCTTTCAATTGCGTCCAGCGGCGACGGGCGCGTTCGCGTACGGAAGCGGTCAGGAAAAACTTGGCCGGTGCGTCAGGTAGTACCACCGTGCCAATGTCACGGCCATCCATAATACAGCCATTTTTTGCCAGTTGGTGTTGCAATCCTAGCAGTTTTTCACGTACGGCAGGCATGGCCGCCACTTTCGATGCAGCTGCACCCACCGCTTCGCTGCGCAGTGTGCTGGTAACATCGGCACCGTTTAAACGAATACCTTCGACAGTCCAGATAATGGTGTCCAACAAACTGTCAACAACGCCGACCACTGCCTGTTCATTGTCCAGTGCAGCGCCATGATCAAGTGCGACAGAACCGGTTAAACGGTAAAGCAGCCCGGTATCGAGTACAGGCAAACCGATTTCATCGGCCAACATTTTGGCTACCGTGCCCTTGCCCGATCCGGATGGCCCGTCAATAGCAATGCTCAATCCCTGTATGGCAGTCCACTCGCTCACCTCCTGACTCCTCACGCCTGACACTTTACTTCTCACTCCACCGCACATTCATGCCAATGCTTTGCGCCAGCGACACGAAATTGGGAAAGCTGGTGGCAATGGCCGCCGCATTGTGAATGCGGATTTCGCCATTGGCGCGTTGCGCGGCCACGGCCATGGCCATGGCAATGCGATGATCGCCGTGCGCATCGACATCAATATCACCCTTCAAACCGGCCAGTCCGTGAATCACCGCACCATCCGGTTTCTCTTCCATGTCTGCTCCGGCGGCATGCAATGCGGCAGCCATGGCAGCAATGCGGTCGGATTCCTTGACGCGCAATTCAGCCGCATCGGCCAACACAAATTTACCATCGGCCAGTGCCGCAGCGGCAAACAGCACCGGGAACTCATCAATCGCATCCGGCACGTCATTCGGGTCAACATGCATGCCATGCAAACCGCCAGCAGTGACCCGGATATCGGCTACAGGCTCTTCGCCGACCGTGTTCTCATGGCTTAATGAAATATGAGCGCCCATACCTATCATCACACGCCGCCAGCCATCGCGGCGCGGGTTGATGCCGATGCTGTTGAAGGTGACATCCGAGCCATCCACCAGACTGGCCGCCACAGCAAAAAAACAGGCTGATGACGGATCGGCGGGAATATCTACCGCCGTGGCCGGCGCTTTGAGATGATCGGTTGGGTTGAGCGAAATGGTGCCATCTTCGGCCACATCCACCGCTTGCCCGAACAGGGGCAGCATGCGTTCGGTATGGTCGCGGCTGGGTTTGGGTTCGTTTACTGTGGTAATGCCATCGGCATAAAGTCCGGCCAGCAATACGCACGATTTCACCTGCGCGCTGGCCACAGTGGAAACATGGGAAATAGCTGTTAAGCGCCCACCTGAAATCGTCAGAGGCAATAAATCACCGCCGGCGGCACCTTGTACGCTTGCACCCATACGCCGCACCGGATCAACCACTCGCTTCATTGGTCGTTTGCATAGTGATGCATCGCCGCTGACTGTCGAGGTGAAGGATTGCCCTGCCAGCACACCGGTCATCAGGCGTACGCAGGTGCCGGCATTGCCGGCGTCCAGTACATCATCCGGTTGTTTCAAACCGTGCAGGCCAACGCCGTGAATGCGTAACGATGTTTTTTCATCATTCAGCCACTCGATATTCACGCCCATATCAATAAACATTTGCGCCGTCGAAATATTATCTTCGCCGGGCAAGAAGCCATGGGTTTCGGTGATGCCATCAGCCAGCGAAGCCAGCATGACCGCGCGGTGCGACATGGATTTGTCGCCGGGAACAGTAATATTGCCTTTCAAAGGCCCTGTCGCCGGCCCGGCAATCAGTGTGCCTCCGATATTCATATATTATGTATCTCCATGTTGAGCCAACCATGCATCGCGTGCTGTTTTGGCCGCCTTGAAATCATTTAGTAATTGTTCGCCATCGCCCGACTGCAAGGCCAGTTTCATGGCGGTTAATTCATCCTGCAATGCATCGAGTTGATGGATTACGGCAGTCTTGTTGCACAGCGCAATATCGCGCCACATCTGCGGCGATGAAGAGGCAATGCGGGTAAAATCGCGAAAGCCACCAGCGGCAAATTCAAATGGTTCATGTTCGTCATTACCCTGTTTGCGTACCGCATTGACCAGCGCAAATGCCGCCAGATGCGGCAAATGACTGACCGCAGCCAAAAAATCATCATGTTCCGCCGGCGTCATGCATATCACGCGGCTACCAGCGGTTTCCCACATGGCGCGAACCGTCTGCAAGGCTTGAACGTCCGTTTTGTCTTGCGGCGTCAAAATGCACAGGTGATTTTCAAACAATTCAGCAAAAGCTGCACCTGCACCGGACTGCTCTGTGCCTGCAATCGGATGGCCTGCAACAAAACGGCAATGGTCGGGCAAAAATATTTGTGCGGCAGCGATGGCCGATTGTTTGGTACTGCCCGCATCAGTGACAATAGCTGTATCGGGCAGGCTATCGGCCATGGCGGCAAATACCGACTCGTAAGCAGTCATCGGTACGGCCAGCAATACGATATCTGCATCGCTTACAGCGGCAGCGATATCATGCGTCCAGTCATCCACAATACCGCGCGTTTTGGCCAGTTCCAGATTATCGCGATTGCGTCCCACGCCGGTGACACGCTCCACCACGCCAGCCTTCTTCAAAGCCAGCGCCAGCGACCCGCCAATCAGGCCGGTTCCAATCACAACAAGGTGTTTAATCGGATTCACAGTTTTGGTTTCTCCATATAGTCAAAAGCTTTTTCACCGTAGGAGTCACGCGTGGCTATAATTGTATATTCACCCAATATATAGGCGGCTCATCTTTAGGAGTCGCAACTATGCCAAAGAAAACCTTTTCGTACATCTGCTTTTCCATCCTGAAACAACTTAAGAGTGATAGCATTCACTAGCAACTGTACGCGAACCGTAAAGATACCACGCGAAATTCCGATTAAATTTTTCAAATCCAAACATCTTCCGAATACCATCTTGACCGAGTGCTGCCGTTGCGACTGCGCATTCCTGCGGAAAATAAGCTCAGGCAAAACGCCGACCTGATCATTGATCAGTTACGCACCATCGACAACCGTCGTTTGAAGCATCCCCCGTTACTAAAATGCAGCGATGCCTTCATGCTTCAAGTAAATCAGTGTATGCAGGAAGTGCTCGGCATTCCGGGGTAAGGAAAAGTTGCGAAGCGATTTCTGGCCCTCGCGGCTCATGGATTTTTCATCCCGTCGCATGAAGCATGAACTTCAAGCAGCCTTATCCAGACGTTCG
>CAYUBK010000005.1:0-37329 GCA_964442955.1 uncultured Zetaproteobacteria bacterium
GAGACGTTCTAGACCCGCGCTTGCGCGTTGGCTGATTTGCGCCATAATGACGCCGGACAATTTATTATCCGGTGGCGGAAAATTTTTGTCGACAATACGATTATATACCGGAGAAGACACACGCATTTTCAAGCGCTGCCCATCATGAATCCAGCCTGAGAAATAGAGTGCCGATGTTTCTTTGGTGGTTTTAAAGAAATCAGCTTCGGCCTGGTTATCCTTGTACAGATAGCGCATGGATTCCGGGTAGGCGGTGAAGAAATCACCATTGGCTTTGAATAATACGAAACCATCCACGCGCGGCGCAGCAAAGGTGTTCACTTTTTCCATATCGCGCGTGCCGTTATGCAGCTCCTGCCGTTGCATGGCCGGAAACTGGCCCAACAGCCGCACATTTTCCGCCACGTCATTATCAATATGAAAACCCACGCGAGAACTGGCAATATCCACCACGGTCAGGTTCTGCTGATCGAATGCGGTGCGCAGATCATCTTCCAGCCCCCGGGCCAGATCATGTGCGACAGTATAAAATGAATAGGTAATCACGCTGAGCACGAACGCACCCAGCACCATTTGCAACGGTGAAACCTGACGTAAGACTTGCCCCAGCTGACTGGATGGCTGAACCTGTACTTGACCCATGCGCACCTCCTTGTGCTGGCCGCATGCATTCACTCAAGAACACATGAGTGGCGTGAGTAGAGATAACCTCTGATGATTACAGGCTCGAATATAGCCAGCAAAAATTAGAATTCAATGTTGAAGCAATATGCGGCTGGCGCTTTCAATGCCATGCAGTAATCTGGCCGCCATGCCTGAGTTACCTGAAGTTGAGACGATACGAACCGGACTCGAACTCTTGCTGGTTGGCAGAAAAATATCCAATGTGATCTGCCACCGCACCAATCTGCGCTACCCGCTGCCGAATTTATCCATGCTGGTCGGAGATCAGGTGAGCAGCGTTCATCGCCGCGCCAAATATCTGCTGTTTGATTTTGAACGAAGCGACCAGACGCTGGTCTGGCATCTGGGCATGACCGGCCAGTTTCATATTCTGCCCCAAAAGGCCGAGATCGGAGCGCATGAGCATGTGCGTTTTGATTTGAGTGACGGGCACAGCCTGCGTTATCGCGATGCGCGCCGTTTCGGTTATGCCGGCTTATTGCCAACAGCACAACTGGAAACGCATGCGTGGTTTAACAATCTCGGCCCGGAACCGTTATCGGATGCATTCAATGGCGATCATCTGGCCGCATGCTGCGCTGGCCGCAAAGCGCCGATTAAAAACATCATCATGGATGCCGCCGTCGTGGTAGGCGTCGGTAATATTTATGCCTCGGAATCGCTGTTCCGGGCCGGCATTCACCCGGCTCGCGCGGCAGGCAGAATTTCTTCCCTGCGCTTGGCGCAGCTATCTGACACTATCAAACAGGTGTTAGCTGATGCAATTGCAGCGGGCGGCTCATCCATCAGCGATTTTGTCCATGCCGATGGCAAGCCCGGCTATTTTGCGCATAGCTTTCAGGTTTATGGCCGAACAGGCGAAGCATGTTTCCACTGCGGAGAACCAATCAAACGCATCACGCAGGCCGGGCGCAGTACATTTTATTGCCGTGGCTGTCAGCATTAATGCCGACCCAATAAATCAACTGTTGCGAAAGTATTTGTGCAAAAAGCCAATGGATTCGCGCCTACGCGGGAATGACGGCGGCACCATCACCCTTTGATCAAGCCATTCACCTCATGGCTGAGCATGGCAAAGTCAAATGGCTTCAAGAGCACTTTGATCCGATCATGACCAATAAACCCATCCATGCCACTGTCCTCGTAACCGGTAATAAACAGGAATGGTACTTTCGGCGCTATCGGCCTGATCTTCGTCAGCACTTCATGCCCATCCATTTTTGGCATAGCGACATCACAAATCACCAGATCAATATCATGTTGATGCTGTGCAAACATATCAATTCCTTGTTGGCCATCGGTAGCGGTTAATGTGGAATATCCAAACCCTTCGAGTATATCTGCAAGCATGCGGCAAATGGTTGGTTCATCGTCAATGATAAGAATCAATGCAGCTTGACTCATCATGGCCGGTTTTGAAACTATCGCCACCTTCTCAATTTGTGTAATCCCGACAGCAATAACCGGCAAATGAAACTGAAAGGTGGAACCTTCACCTTTTTTACTGCTGACTGAAATGTCACCGCCATGTTTTTTGATGATGCCATAGGACGTGGATAGCCCCAGTCCTGTGCCCTGGCCTTTCGGCTTGGTGGTGAAGAATGGATCGAAAATACGATGCTGATGTTGCTCGGAAATACCTTTCCCATTATCACATACTTGAACACATAGCATCGAAGCTGCTTCACTACGGTTGACAGAACAAGGCTTGAAACGGCAATCATGCCCCGCACACTGTTTTGCCGTGATGGTGATAGCGCCCTCGGCATCACCAATGGCATGGATGGCGTTATTGATCAGGTTGAGCATAGTCTGCTGGATCTGGTTGACAGAACCATGCATGCGCGCATTGCATTTTTCTGTATCGCTTTGATCTGTATTGATTTGAATGGTTATTTTTTCCGGTGCTGTTATTTTGGTAATTGCTTCAACATCGCGCATGATATCAGCAACCGAAAAATCACTGTATTCATCACTTTGATGCCTCGCATAGACCATGAGTTGCTTAATAATGTCTGCGGCCTGGCTACAGAGTGACTGCACTGATTCAATCCTGCTCGCTCCTTTCTCTGACAGTTGCTCATGTTGAGCCAATAAATATGCCTGCCCGGCTATGCCTGCGATGACGTTATTAAAGTTATGCGCGATGCCACTCACCATTTCGCCCAATGCCTCAAGCTTTTGAGACTGCTCCCGCTGGATAGCTTCGGCTTCCTGTTGGCTCAAGTCCTGAAAGGATACACTTACCAATGCTTCTCCTTCAACCTCTATGGGGTTAAGGCTGATGGCGGCAGGGAATTTCGAGCCATCTTTTCGCAAAACCATAAATCGATTGCCCCGATTCATGAATCGCTGATACGGATCATCCATATAGTCAGCGCGCTGGCTAGTATGGCCATGCCCGAATGCTTCGGGCATCAGCATTTCCACCGGCTTCCCCTCCAGCTCTTGGTCTGTATAACCAAGCATGGCGCAAGCAGTATGATTCGCAAATGTTATGATGCCATCCCGATTTGAGATGATGACCCCATCCATCATTGAATTTAATATACTTAGATATTTCACCCGACTCCCCCGGAAAAGCCCCATAGCTAAAATACACTTGGCTGCTGATGCAACACATGGGTGTAACAGTCGAACCCATTCTATTACCCTATATGAAGAGTATGTATAAGCCCAAATAGCGATGGTGCCCATCCTTTGGGATGGTTTTTACTGACGGTCAATTCTGTAGTATTTCTCATCATTGCTTGATTACTCTGGATTTCAAGCCATGGTGAAAAAAAGGTGGGAATTATTTTTACCTGAACAGGAGTTTAAGTGAAAATACTTATCATTGATGATCATGCCATGTTGTGCGACAGCCTGATGCTGTTGCTAAAGCAACACCATGGCGATGCACTGTCTCTGCTACAGGCTGGCAGTGGCAATTCGGCATTGGATATTGTTTCTCAACACCCTGACATTGATCTAATTCTACTTGATCTGACCTTGCCCGGCATGCACGGCTTTCAAGTGCTACAGCAGTTGGCCGCCTCTGCACCCGACATCAAGGTGGTTGCGCTATCCGCCACCACTTCACCGCAGTTTATCCGGCAATGTCTTGCTCTGGGCATGGCCGGCTTTATTCCCAAAACAGCGACGGGAAAAGAAATGCTTGCTGCTATTGATCTGGTGCTCAGTGGTGGCGTTTACATTCCCGCTGAAGCATTGCCGTCTCTACGTTCGGGTGCGTTTTCGAATACGCTCACCAGCAGGCAATTAGATGTGCTTCGATTGATTCGCCAGGGCATGTCCAATGATGAGATTGCATCTGTGCTGGGTATCGGCATTACCACGGTCAAAACGCATGTGCGTGGCATTCTTGCCAGCCTGGAAGTCAAGAACCGCACCGAAGCTGTCAATGAGGCGATGCTGCAAAAGCTATTGTAACATCGCTAATTCTGCTTGTGATCGATTAGCTTCAAAAAACAGCCGCAACCTTTTCGCCTCCACCGGCTTGTTCAGCAATGGAAAACCAGCATCCAGCGCCTCTTTCACCCGGGCAGGGTCAGTATCTCCGGTTAGCAGCAAGGCTGGTATTTTTTTGCCTGCTTTTTTTTGCAACTGTTGAATCGCTTCCACACCGGTTTTTTCATTCGCCAAGCGAAAGTCAGTGATAATCACATCGGGAGCCCTCCTCATGCGCTGCATAGCCTCCAGCGCCTCTTGCTCACCTGAACAGATCGTCACGTTGCATTGCCATTGTTTCAGCATCATACCGAGGCTCTCGCGAATCTGAGCCTCGTCATCAATCACAAACACCAGCATGCCCGCCAGACTGACAAACTCCTGCCTCACTTCATGGCTTTCTTCCACTTGTTCAGGGTTTAATTCCAATGGCACACCGAAGAAAAATACCGAGCCCCGGCCAGGCTTTGAGCGCACCCGAATCCGCCCCCCAGCAGGTGGCACATGCGACTGGCTATAGCAAGGCCAAGCCCTACGCCCTGATTGTCACCATGCTCTGACTTATTCAATTGCACAAACTCCTGAAAGATTACTTCCTGTTTGCTTTTTTCAATGCCCTGCCCGTTATCCCATATCTCCAGTCGCATAGCAGTCCCAGACTGTTTTGCGGCCAGAAGAATGCCGCCTTGGTTTGTATAACGAATCGCATTGCTAAGCAGATTTGCTAAAATATCTTTGACAAAACTCGGATCGGAATAAACCAGAGCAGCTCTGGCAGGCAAATGCATCTGAAAGCTCAGACCTGCAGCATTGGCAAGAGGCAGGTATTGTTCATGCAGCTGATGTAATAATTTATTCAGGTTAAATTGTTCAGGGCGCGGATAGATAACACCAGCATCCAACCGAGAAATATCAAGGCAACGCTCCAATAATCGGCTGAGATCGGCATGCACGGTCTGAAGTTTGCCAATAATTTCCCGGTTACCATCTTTCTCCAGGCGCTCGGCGAACACATCGATATACAATCGCATGGCCTGCATGGGCTGGCGCATATCATGACTGGCCGCCGCCAGAAAACGTGTTTTTGCAGCATTGGCGCTGTCGGCGCTCTCCTTGGCCTGCTTTAGCTCCTGGTTTCGAAGTTCCAACGCATCAAACAAGGCTTCTTTTTCTGCAAACAGGGTATACTTATCGAGCAACATACGATTGGCACTGCGCGCCGCCTGCCAGGCCACAGCAATAAAAATGAGCAATAAGATACCCATCAACAGCGCCCTTGGTTCGTCCTGTAGAAAAAACCAGCCAGTTATCGGCAGGATGGCGGGAAAGAAATAGGCCGCAAAGGCGGGTAGCGAAGCCGAGGTTGTAAACACTGAACCGGAGGCGTAACCGCCCACAACAAAAGCGAGAAAAACCCAGTAAACCATATCTGTAGGCATGGCGAACAGTATGGAGCCGATCCCCCAAGTCAGACCGGCGGCAGCGGCACTGGCAATAAATAATTTTTCTATCAAGGGAAACATTTCCGGCTGATCAAGGTGCTTTCTGATCCAGAAACAAGACCATAAGCGCAAAGCCGTAATCAGCAGCGCTGCAATCAACCAGCCATAAAGGGTGAGCGGATTAATAACCTTGTAAAAAACCCAACCGACCATCATGACGCCAAGCAATACGGCAACGACTGACGAAATCAGATTGTCGCATATATACACCAGTCGCTGCCGCTGGAGTGGTTGTTGATTCACGATGACTCCCTCGTTTTGCAAGCTTGATGCTGAATAAATCCCATACCATGCTGACAGATCATTGCTTCGTATCTCCGGAACCGCTGAATAGCAGGCAACTCACGTTACAACGCTAAAATACTTAGACAAGCCCCTGAATGATTGTTTCCAGCGTTTCTGCATCGTACGGTTTTTGAAGCATGGCCGCAGGCGTGCAATCACCCAACTGGGATGAAATCGTATTCATGCTGTAACCGCTGGATAAAATCACACGCACATCCGGATCCATCGCTTTCAAGGCCGCCAAACAGGCTTTGCCGCCCATTCTTGGCATGGTCAAATCGAGTATAACAAAGGCAATGTTATCGCCATGTTCTTTATAGATTTCGAGCGCTTCCAGACCATCTCCTGCCACCATGACGCGATGCCCCATGGATTCCAGCATCATACTTGCCACTTCCCTGAGAATCGTTTCATCATCTACAAATAATACCGTGCCCTGGCTGGTCCAGTGGTTGTCGGGAGACGTGTTGACTTTCGATTCAGATGTTCTCGGTTCTGACTGTATCGTTTCAGTCTTGCCGGGCTGACACGATGCCGGTAACAGAATATGAATATCCGTGCCTTCATTGAGGCGGGAGTCAATGCGAATGTCGCCATTGAGGCCACGCACAATTCCAAATACGGCACTCATGCCCAAACCACGACCAGTAAATTTCGTGGTGAAAAAAGGATCGAAGATACTGTCTATCGTTTCGCTATCCATGCCACAGCCCTGATCTGTGACATGCAATGAAACATAACCACCAGGCTTGATCGGGCCATATCCCGAACGATCCGGACTGTCAGATTCGTCAATACAGACATGTCTTGCAGATACCGTCACCACGCCCGGCTGACCATGGTAGGCTTCACTGGCATTGGTAATCAGATTCTCCAGCATTTGCCGCACCTGACCCGGATCAGCATCAATACTTGATTCCCGGTCATGTAACTCAAAACGTACATTGGTGTTATCATCGGTAAGCGCATCCATTTCCATCTGCATGTCTGTGATGACAGCAGACAGATTCAGCGGTTCAACAACAAAAGCACCATGCCCCGAATAGGCCAGCATCTGATGACTTAATCTGGTGGCTTGAGCACTGGCATCGTCAATGCGCGCAATAAATCCGGCCAGCTCAGGGTTGCCTGCACCATGTTTTTTTAATACCAGTGATGTATTACAGATAATAGCTGCCAGCAGATTATTGAAATCGTGCGCAATGCCGCCGGCCATAGTTTGCAATGCGGCAAGCCGTTGGGCATAGGCTTCGCTTTCATATTTCAAATGCTCGGCTGCTTCAGCCTTGAGACGGTTTTCAATATCTTCAACCAGAAGCAGCGTGGCCACCTGCCCATCATAATCCATATTTAGCGCCGATACTTCCGTATGCATGGGAGTCTGCCCCGGTCTGATCCAGTTAACAGATCGCGGTGCAGCGTTTTGCTCGTCTGATTCCAGTAGTTCCGTCAAACTTGGACGATCATCAGAGCAGGCCAGTTGCACAATGTCGGCTACTCGGGTCCCATCTGACTCCGGCAGCAATTGTTGCCAGTATGGATTTGAGAAAACCAACGTATTTTGTCGGACAACCAGCAATCCGATAGGCGCATTGGCCAGCAATTGTTGATGGCGGGCATGACTCCGCTCCAGTTCGGCGGCGGTTTTATTGCGTTCATTAATTTCATGGCGCAGTTGCTGATTGCGTCGTTCCAGCGAATCGGATAACGCTGTTTTTTCAGCAAACAGGGTAAATTTATCCAGCAACATCCGGTTGGCATTACGCGCCACATTCCACGCCGCAGCAATAAAGACGAGCAGTAACACGCCCATGAGCGGTGCTCTTGGCTCATCCTGAAGAAAAAACCAGCCGGTAATCGGCATAATGGTGGGAAAGAAATAGGCAGCGCAGGCTGGAAGCGAGGCCGAGGTGCTAAATACGGAGCCAGATGCATAACCGCTGAGTACAAAAGCCAGAAAAACCCAGTAGAACATATCCGTGGACATGGCAAACAACATGGAGCCAATGCCCCAAAGCACCCCCGTAGCAGCAGCGGTGAGAATCAACAGTTTTTCCATGGCGACATACGATTGAGGATGATCGAGTCGTTTTTTAATCCAGAAGTAGGACCACAGCCGGAACGTACTGATGATCAGCGCGCTGATGACCCATGCAAACAGGATGACAGGATCAATGATGTCACGGAAGACCCAGCCGACAATCACAATGCCGAGAAACACGGCAATGACAGCAGAAATCAGGTTGTCACATAAATATGCCAGCCGTTGTCGATGAAGTGATTGTTCAGGCACAGTATCCCCTCCATGTGCTAGTGCATAAAAACGAGCAAATCCCGTGCCATTAATATAAATTGTAGCTGCTTTTTCCAGCATGTCTGAGTTTTGTATGCCCGCCAACCTGATAAACCCGGTACTGTCATTCGCAATATATCTCGTTGCAAATATCCTGCCTTCGTACAACATGCCGATATGATTCAAATGCAAACCTGCGCGCCATAATCGGACGATATGGGTGCCTGTTGATGCAATAATGAGAGGGACGCCAATGCCTTACAGGTTACATCAAATTATTGAAGAACTGGCCTCCGGTCATCTGGGCCTGAAAAATCTGGAATCCGTCTACTGGAACCTGCCCACGCCCAGCCTATATGAACACGCCATCCATAATCATGAAGGGCACCTGGCTCACCTGGGCGCGCTGGTGGTGCGCACCGGCCATTTCACCGGGCGGGCAGTGAAAGAGAAATTTATTGTCGATGAGCCTTCCAGTCATGAAAAAGTATGGTGGGGCGATTTCAATCGCGCCATGCCGGAAGAACGCTTCGATGCCTTGCTAACGCGGGTGCGCCATTATATGGAAGGCAAACAGGTTTATGTCGAAGATTGCCTCGTTGGTGCTGACAGCGACTACGAAAAGCCGGTGCGGGTCATCACGCAGGATGCATGGCATGCCATGTTTGCGCGCACCATGTTTGTGCGCCCTGTTGATCTGGGTCGTGAACTGGCTGTCGGGGAGCCGGATTTCACTGTCATTCATGTGCCGCATTTTCATGCCATGCCAAGCATGGATGGCACCCATTCCGAAGCTTTTGTGATTCTGCATATGGGTCGTCGCATAGCGTTGATCGGCGGTACCGCATATGCGGGGGAAATCAAGAAATCTATTTTTACCATCATGAACTATCTGTTGCCCGAAGAGGATGTGTTGCCCATGCATGCTTCGGCCAATATGGGCGATGACCCGGATGATGTGGCCATCTTTTTCGGCCTGTCCGGTACCGGTAAAACCACCCTCTCATCCGATCCTGATCGTCGTTTGATTGGTGATGATGAACATGGCTGGAGTAACCGCCATGTGTTCAATTTTGAAGGCGGTTGCTATGCCAAGGTAGAACATCTCTCGCAGCAAAAAGAGCCTCTGATTTATGAGGCAACCAAGCGTTTTGGCTCGATTCTGGAGAATGTTGGGCTGGATATTGCCACACGACGGGTGGATTTCGACGATATCACGCTGACGCCGAATACGCGCGCCGCCTACCCGATTCAGGCCATTGCCAATGCCGTGTATCCCGGCGTGGGCGGGCCGCCCAAAAATATCATCATGCTCACCGCCGATGCCTTCGGCGTATTGCCGGCCATTTCAAAACTGACGCCAGAACAGGCGATGTATTACTTCCTGCTCGGCTATACAGCCAAGATTCCCGGCACCGAAGTGGGTGTCACCGAGCCGCAGGCTACCTTCAGCCCCTGCTTCGGCGCGCCATTCATGGCACGTCACCCGTGCGTCTATGCCAATATGCTGGGTAAAAAAATCAAGTCGGGGAATGTGAAGGTATGGCTGCTCAACACCGGTTGGAGCGGTGGCGGTTACGGCGTTGGCGAACGTATGGACATTGATCTGACGCGCACACTGTTATCAGCCGCCCTGAATGGAAAACTCGAAAACACCACCTTTCAGACACATCCGATTTTCGGGCTGGAAATGCCCGAAACGCTCGATCCGATTGCCACTTGGCATGATCCCGAGGCATACCTGAAATCTGCCAAAGCGCTGGCCAAACGATTCAAGGAGGCCTTCGCCCAGTTTGATGATGAGGCTACCGATGCATTGCGGCAGGCAGGCCCGCACTGATGCGATACTTGAGCAAGGCTCCTGAAAACGGACCATACTTCCCTTTGCTGCGGCGCGACTATGCGCTTGGTTTTGTGCAGGCATTGAAACAACCGGACATGCCGGATGCGGAAACGGTAGCCCGGCACTGGCACAGCGATGAGGCGGTGTCGTTACCCGGTCTGCTGGATTTACAAGCATGGCAATCTGATATCGCACAATCCCATCAATTAATGGAGGCCACGCTGGACACGGGAGAAGTATCTCCGTTACTGGAAAGACCGCCTTACAACAATCGCATGCGCGACTGTTTTTCTCTGGTGGCATCATCTTTTGAAGAACACGACGAGCAGGGTATCGAAAAAATCTATTTTGATGCGGAAGCCGCTAGCGGGGATGAACGAGTTTGTGTGGCCGAAGACCTGTGGTGCAAGGCCTCATGGCTATCCTTTATTGAAGCAGATGCCTCGCTGCGCTTTCGTTTCTCGTTCGGTATGGAATGTCTGGAAGATGTGGCCGCCGATCCCGCCCGCCAGCATTGGGCAGCCCGTTTGTGTGATGCAATGTTCCCTGAATCGGCTGCCATCACAGAAAATGCGACCATCCAAAATATGCTTCAACCCATACTCGGCGGCGCACCCGCCTTTGTCGAACGCATAGTTTATTTCAATGCGCCCAATGGCGGCGCGCAAATGCATCATGATGTTGAACGCGGCCACGACGGCGTGGTTTTCGCCCAGCTCTCCGGCAGCACATTCTGGCTGGCGCTGTGCAAACAAACGCTGATCGATGAATTGATTGATTTCATCGGCAATGAACAACACGGCCATGAAATCGAACGCTTGTTGCCCGAATCCGGTGCACGCAGCACGTTACATCAGCTAATCAGCGACCGGCAGGCACTGTCGGCCTATATGGATGAATTCGATCATGAACTGGTTGAAGCGATCATGGATCGCTCGCCGCAGTTCACGCAGCAACTCGTCGAGCATGGTTACGGTTTCATTCTGCATGCCGGCGACGTGTTGCTGATGCCGCAGCGTGATCTGGATACGTGCGTCTGGCATTCCGTGATTACACTCAGTGATGCGCCGGGCGAAGCATTATCGTTTGCTGTTCGGAGAGATATTGAGACCCGTTAAACGCATCCTGATATCGCTGCTGGCTTGCCTGTTCATCATAATATGCTTGAGTGAGGAGACCGCCATGGCCACAGAAGAAGCGAAATACAGCAATGCCCTGATCTATGAATCCAGCCCCTATTTGCAACAACATGCCCATAATCCGGTTAACTGGATGCCATGGGGCGAAGATGCATTTGCGCTGGCTCGCATGCAAAACAAGCCGATATTTCTCTCCATCGGTTATTCCACCTGCCACTGGTGCCATGTGATGGAGCATGAGTCCTTTGAAGATGAGGAAGTGGCTAAAGTGCTCAACCGTTATTTTATTGCCATCAAGGTGGATCGGGAAGAAAGGCCGGATATTGATGCGGTGTACATGCATGCCGCCCAGATGATCAATGGTTCGGGCGGCTGGCCGTTGAATCTGTTGCTGACGCCGGATAAAAAGCCGTTTTACGCCGCAACCTATTTACCCAAACATGGTCGCTTTGGCCGCATCGGCCTGATTGAACTGGCCAACCGCATTGGGGAGATGTGGCAGCAGGATCGTGGTCGCATCGAAGCATCCGCCGCATCAATTGGCACAGCGCTCGCCAGCAGCATCAACATGGCCGCACCGGGAACAATGGATGCAGGCCTCATTGAAAAAGCTTATCAGGAAACCGCCAAAGGTTTTGATATCAGTCAGGGCGGCTTTGGCGATGCGCCGAAATTTCCGACGGCGCAACGTCTGTTGTTCCTGCTGCGTTACGGAACACTCAAGCAAAAGCCGGAAGCCATTACCATGGTGGAGAAAACCTTAATCGCCATGCAACGCGGCGGCATTCACGATCAACTCGGCGGTGGTTTTCACCGCTATTCCACCGATGCGCGCTGGCTGGTGCCGCATTTTGAAAAAATGCTCTACGATCAGGCCATGCTGATGATGGCCTATGCGGAAGGCTGGCAAGCAACAGGCAATCGGAGTTTCGCTGCTACAGCGCGCGATATCACCGAATACCTGCTGCGCGACATGCGTGATCACGGTGGTGCATTCTATTCCGCCGAAGATGCAGACTCGGAAGGCGTGGAAGGTAAATTCTATGTCTGGTCAGCCACCGATATTCAGGCGACACTTGGTAAACGCGCCGATCCGTTCATGCAAGCGTACCGGGTGGAAAAATCCGGCAATTTTGCCGATGAGACCACGCATAGCAAAAGCGGCGACAATATCCTGCACCGTTCCGGCCCTGTGGATTTGACCAACTTTTCTGCAGACAGGGAAAAACTGATGGCCGTACGCGATAACCGTATTCGCCCCTTTCGCGATGATAAGATATTAACCGACTGGAACGGCATGGTGATTGCTGCACTGGCCTATGCCGGCAAAGTATTGGAGGAGCCTCGCTATGTGCAGGCAGCAGCACAGGCAGCTGATTTTATCCTCACCAATGTGCGTGATGACAAGGGCGCGCTGCTGCACCGCTGGCGCGCAGGAAATGCGGCGATTGCAGCCCAGCTGGAAGATTATACATCGATGGTCTGGGGACTGACTGAACTGTACGAAGCCGGTTTTGATTCGCGCTGGCTGGCTGAAGCGCTGAAATTAAATGCGGTGATGTTAAAGCAATTCAAGGGCGAGGATGGCGGCTTTTATCAAGTCGGTGAAAGTGATGAATTGATTGCCCGCCCGATGGAAATCTTTGATAGCGCCCTGCCATCGGGCAATGCCGTTGCCATGCATAACCTGCTGCGCCTGTCCCGTTTGACCGGCGATGCCGAACTGGCTGCTGAAGCAGCAGCCACCGCAGATCATTTCGCAGGCACTGCCGAACGCGCACCATCAGGCGTATTGCACATGCTTTCCGCCGTTTTGATGGCTGAAAACAAGGGCAAAGAAATTGTACTGGTCGGCGACAGAACAACGGATGCTGCCAGCAGCATGCTACGCATTATCCGCCAACACTATCGCCCCAATGCCGTCGTGCTATGGCACGATGCCCAGATTGAACAACTGGCTCCGTTCACCAAAGGCCAGAAAGCTATCGAAGGTAAAGTAACTGCCTATGTCTGTGAAGATTTCCAGTGCAATTTGCCCACCAACAGCATGACAACATTGAAACGTTTGCTTCAGCCGCATTCTGTATTGGAAAAGGCTCTTGATTGACTTCACCTACACGGTCAGCAGAGTTTTGCTGAGCATTGTTTATTTCTGTTAACCAAGGACACGACATGACCCGCACCCATAAACAGATCGGCCTGTTCAGCTTGCTGGTCGCTGCCGATCAACTATCCAAATGGTGGATTCAAAAGCCGGATTTTCATTCGTTTACGGTGATTGATGGTTTTTTCAATATCATCCGCGCCTACAATCCCGGTGTGGCCTTTTCGATGTTTGCCGATTTGCCCGATGCAGTGCGCCTGTGGCTATTGCTCGGTGTAACGATTGGCATTGCCGTGGCTGTACTGTTCTGGTGGTGGCAGGAGCGCCAGCGTGCCGGCATCACATCCTGGCTGCTGATGCTTATTCTCACCGGTGCTGTCGGCAATATATGGGATCGTATTCAACTGGGTTACGTGGTCGATTTTATCGACTGGTATGTCCGCACCGATGCGGCCGAATATCACTGGCCCGCTTTCAATATTGCCGATGCCTGTATTTCCATTGCCGTGGTGCTACTCATCTTCACCAGCTTCAAAAAAACTGAGTAACGTACGAATTCAGGTTCGGATTGATCGGATTGATGATACGCTTTCGCGGTCATTTCGATTATAGTGCGTCTTTCGCAAAAAATTCCATGACAGTGAGCATAAGCCCATGACATCGAAAGAACCGATTCCAAAAACACCAACATCAAAAAAATACATGACCGGCAATCTGGATTTGACCCAGCATGGTATCGGCACCGGTGCACATCGCATGCAAAAGCCGGTATATATGGATTTTCTACCGCCGTGCAATCATGCCTGTCCGGCCGGTGAAGATATTCAGGGTTGGCTGGATCTGGCTCAGAATGGTGAATATGAAGCGGCGTGGCAGAAGTTGCTTGAGAATAACCCCTTCCCGGCCATTCACGGACGCGTCTGTTATCACCCCTGTGAAACCGACTGCAATCGTAATTTCACGGACGATACGGTGAGTATCCATGCCGTGGAACGTTTTCTGGGCGACCTGGCCATGGAAAAAGGCTGGAAACCTGAATTTACGCCGAAACCGGGCGGCAAGCGTGTGCTGATTGTCGGAGCCGGCCCGAGCGGTTTGTCGGCTGCCTACCATCTGATTCGTTTAGGCCATAAAGTGGAAATCCTCGAAGCGGGCCCCGTCGCCGGCGGAATGATCCATTTCGGCATTCCGGCCTACCGCATGCCGCGCAAGGAACTCGGTGATGAAATTCAGCGCGTGGTGGATATGGGCGCGAAAATCACCTGCGATTATCGCGTTGAGGATGTGGAAGCGGAGAAAACAAAGGGCAACTTCGACGCCGTGTTTATCGCCGTCGGTGCACATCTGAGTAAAAATATTGAAATCCCCAGCCGTGATGCACGCAAAATGATGGATGCGGTCAGCTTCCTGAAAAGCGTGGAAAATGGCGAAGACCTGCAACTGGGTCGCCGCGTAGCCATTTATGGTGGCGGCAACACCGCTATGGATGCGGCGCGCACCGCCAAGCGACTCGGTGCGGAAGAAGCCGTGATTATCTACCGCCGCGATCGCAAGAGTATGCCGGCGCATGATTTTGAGGCCGATGAAGCGATTGAAGAAGGTGTGAAAATCAACTGGCTGCGGACGATTAAAGAGATTGATTGCACCACCATGACCGTTGAAGTGATGGAACTCGATGAAAACGGCCGCCCCCAACCCACCGGCAAGACCGAAACGCTGGAAACCGATGCCCTGATTATGGCCGTCGGGCAGGATACTGATACCGGCTTTCTCAAAAATGTGCAGGGCATTGAATTCAACCACGATGGCACGGTGATTGTCGGCCCGAATATGATGACGGGTGCAGGCGGTATTTTCGCTGGCGGTGATATGGTGCCAAGCGAGCGCTCCGTCACCATCGCCACCGGTCACGGCAAGAAGGCGGCACGTTATATTGATGCATGGTTGCGAGGCGACACCTATCAACCAGCAGCCAAACATCCGATTGTCGAGCATGATAAATTACAACTCTGGTACAGCACCGAGGCGCCGAAACGCAAACAGGGTGAGATTTCTCCCGAAAACAGACTCGGTGGTTTTGAAGAAATTTTACAGGGCTATAGCGAGAAAGAGGCGTTGTTTGAAGCCAGGCGCTGCCTGTCCTGCGGTAACTGCTTTGAATGTGACGGTTGCTACGGCTCCTGCCCGGAAGATGCGATTATCAAGCTGGGCAAGGGCAAACGTTATTTGTACGACTACGACAAATGCACCGGCTGCGCCGCCTGCTTCGAGCAATGCCCTTGTCATGCGATTGAAATGGTAAAAGAATAAGTCAAAGACATTCACCGCAGAGTACGCAGAGTAAAAAAGATCGATAAGTTGAATAATTAGTGCAAGTAGCTGATTACGCAACGGCAACCAAGCATAAGAATAATTCCATACTTTTATGCTTTTGACTCTACTCTGTGAAACTCTGTGCACTCTGTGGTGAAAAAAGATTTTGACTGTGCCTTTTAACTATGAATGTTACGAGAAAGGATATAACGATGACAGATAAGAAAGAGACGAAACAGATTACCTTTGATGGCGGCACGGGTGTCGCTCATATCGCTTATCGAGTCAGTGAAATCTGCTCGATTTATCCGATCACGCCTTCATCGACTATGGCCGAACTGTGCGATGAATGGTCGGCGGGCGGTCAGGAAAATATCTGGGGGCAGATTCCTGATGTCATCGAACTGCAATCCGAAGGCGGTGCTGCCGGCACGGCGCATGGGGCTTTGCAGACTGGCGCATTAACCACCACCTTTACCTCATCGCAGGGTCTGCTGCTGATGATTCCGAATATGTATAAAATCGCCGGTGAGTTGACCGCGACCGTATTCCATATCGCAGCTCGCTCGCTGGCCACGCAGGCGCTATCGATCTTTGGCGATCACCAGGATGTGATGGCAGCACGCTCCACCGGCTTTGCTATGCTGGCATCATGCTCGGTGCAGGAAGCGCACGATTCAGCGCTAATTGCCCATGCCGCCACACTCAAAGCCCGCATTCCATTCATGAATTTCTTCGATGGTTTCCGTACCTCGCATGAAATCAATAAAGTCGATCTGATTTCCGATGATCAAATCCGAGCCATGATTGATAATGAACTGGTTTATGCCCACCGCAATCGTGCCCTGAATCCGGATAACCCGTTTATTCGCGGCACAGCACAGAACCCCGATGTCTATTTCCAGGGGCGTGAGAGCGCCAACCAGTTTTATGATGCTGTGCCCGGCATTGTGCAAGATACCATGGATCAGTTTGCCGAACTGACCGGGCGCCAATATCGCTTGTTCGATTATTTCGGAGCGAAAGATGCCGAGCATGTGGTGATCATCATGGGTTCCGGTGCTGAAACGGTGCAGGAAACCATCAAGGTGCTCAATGCCCGGGGAGCAAAACTCGGCGTCATTACAGTACGCCTGTTCCGTCCCTTCAGCCGCGAACACCTGATGGCAGCTTTGCCAGATACGGTGAAGAAAATCGCCGTACTCGATCGCACCAAGGAACTCGGCGCACGCGGTGAGCCTTTATATCAGGATGTGCTGGCCTCGCTATCCGAATCGATCATGCTGGGCGAGCTGGATGCGCTGCCGCATGTGATCGGTGGCCGTTACGGCCTGTCATCCAAAGAATTTACCCCGGCCATGGCCAAGGCTGTATTCGATGAGCTGGCCAAAGACAAACCGAAAAATAGTTTCACTGTCGGTATCAATGATGATGTTACCTTTACCAGCATCGATATCGATCACAGCTTTATTATCGAGCCGGACAATGTGACCCGCGCCCTGTTTTTCGGCCTTGGCTCCGATGGCACGGTATCGGCCAATAAAAACAGTATCAAGATTATCGGCGAGAATACGCCGTTACATTGTCAGGGTTATTTTGTTTACGACTCCAAGAAAGCCGGTTCACAGACGGTTTCACATCTGAGGTTCGGGCCCGATCCGATTCGCGCCCCCTATCTGGTTGATTCGGCCAATTTTATCGCCTGCCACAAAGCCACCTTTATTACCCAGGTCAATATGCTGGATAAAGCTGCCCAAAACGGCGTGTTCCTGCTCAATAGCCCGACAGAGGCTGATCAGGTATGGGATGAGTTGCCGAAAAATGCGCAGCAGGAAATCATCGATAAAAGCATCGACTTTTATGTGATTGATGCCTCCACCGTTGCTCGGGGTGCAGGCATGGGGCGACGTATTAACACCATCATGCAAACCTGTTTCTTTGCGCTTTCCGGCGTATTACCGCGCGATGAGGCAATTGCCCAGATCAAGAAAGCCATTGAAAAAACCTACGCTCGAAAAGGTATGGATGTGGTGGAACAGAATTTCAAAGCGGTGGATGCCGCGCTCGATCATCTGCACAAAGTCGATGTGCCCGCTGCCGTAAGCAGTCATCGAGACATGGACTTGATGGTGCCCGTGCGCGCGCCACAGTTTGTGCAGGAAGTCACCGCACCCATGCTGGCCGGGCGGGGTGATGATTTGCCGGTATCCAAAATTCCGGTTGATGGTACGTACCCATCGGGTACAGCGCAGTGGGAGAAACGTAATATCTCCGATTTCGTACCGCTATGGGAGCCGGATGTCTGTATTCAGTGCGGCAACTGTTCGTTTGTCTGTCCGCACAGCGTGATTCGTGCCAAATTTTATCATGAAGATCATCTCGATAACGCACCGGAAGGGTTCCCCTCCGCGCCGGTATCAGCACGGGGCTTCCCCGAAACGCGTTATACGCTGGAGATATATCAGGAGGATTGCACTGGCTGCGAAATGTGTGTCAATGCCTGCCCGGCCTATGATGTGAATGATCCCACCAAAACAAAGAAAGCCATCAATATGACCGCCAAAGCTCCGCACATGGAGCAAGGGCGCAAGGATGTGGAATTCTTTGAACAGCTGCCGGTCAATGATCGTGCCACGATTGACTATTCATCGGTGCGCGGCGCCCAGTTCCTTGAACCTTTATTTGAATTCTCCGGTGCCTGTTCCGGCTGTGGCGAAACACCGTATGTGCGGCTGCTCACCCAGTTGTTCGGGCCACGTTTACTGGTCGCCAATGCCACCGGCTGCTCCTCAATTTATGGCGGCAATCTGCCAGCTACACCGTGGACGGTGAACAAGGATGGCCGGGGCCCGGCCTGGTCGAATTCGTTGTTTGAAGACAATGCAGAATTCGGCCTCGGCATGCGCATCGCCGCTGATCACCATTCACACATGGCCAAACAGGCGCTGGGTGACATGCGCGATCAGCTCGATGATTATTTTGTCGATGAGATTATTCACGCTGATCAGCGTATTGGTTTTGAAGTGACTCAACAGCGTGAACGGGTTGAAAAGTTAAAGCTGGTACTCGAAGGCATGGATGACCCGCGCGCCAAAAACCTGCTCACCGTGGTCAATCATCTGGTACGCCGTAGCGTTTGGCTGATCGGCGGCGATGGTTGGGCTTATGATATCGGTTCAGGTGGGCTGGATCATGCGCTCGCATCCGGTCGTAATATCAATGTGCTGGTGCTTGATACCGAGGTGTATTCCAATACCGGCGGTCAGGCGTCCAAATCGACGCCAATCGGTGCGATGGCAAAATTTGCCACGGCAGGTAAACCGGTCGGCAAGAAAGATCTGGCACTACAGGCGATTTCCTACGGCAACGTGTATGTGGCTCGCGTGGCCATGGGTGCCAATCCGCAACAAACGTTGTTAGCCATGCGCGAAGCCGAAGATTATCCCGGCCCGTCGATTATTCTGGCCTACAGTCATTGCATCGCTCACGGCATTGATATGACCAAGGGCTTGCATCAACAGGATATGGCGGTGCAATCGGGCTACTGGCCGCTAATTCGTTACAATCCGGAACTGCGCCGCGCCGGCAAAAAACCATTTGTTCTCGATTCGCCGACGCCAAGCATGAAGGTGAAAGATTACGCCCTCACTGAAATGCGTTACAAATTGCTACAGCGCAATCACCCGGAAGAATCCGCCCGCCTTATGAAACTGGCGCAGGAGTCCGTTGACCTGCGCTGGGCGACCTATGAACATATGGCCGAGCAGGATCCCTCCGAATTCCAGCCAATGGAATAGCATCACAATCGAACCACAGATACCCCAGGGCACTTTCTCTCTCGCAAGCTCGATTCACCTTGTGGGCGCGGATACAAGTCACTGGTGAAGGAGTAAAATTGGATTACGATGTTCTGATTATCGGCTCCGGGCCGGCAGGCCAGCATGCTGCTTGGCAGGCGGCCAGCATGGGCAAGAAGGCCGCGATTATCGAGCGTAAATCGAGTATCGGTGGCGCGGGGCTGCAAACCGGCACGATTCCGAGCAAGGCGCTGCGCGAGGCGGCTTATCTGGCTTCCCGAAGCAGTGATCGCGGTATGCGCGAAGCCACCCATCGGGCGCGTTTCGGCGTGATGGCCGAAGCTGTACGGCGCAAAGATAATGTCATTGATCAGCAGGAATCGGTGATTCTCAAGCGGGTGCTGAAATCGGGCGTGGCGCTGATTCCAGGTGAAGCAGCTTTTGTGGATGCGCATACGCTTGAAATTACCGGCGCAAAGGGCAAATGCCGATGTTTAACGGCAGACATTATAATACTGGCCACCGGCTCCCGGCCACGTCGCCCGACCGACATTCCATTCGATAAAAAAACAGTACTCGATTCCACCTCGATTCTGAAACTCAAACGTCTGCCGAAAAGCCTGGTGGTGATTGGCGGCGGCGTCATTGGCTGTGAATTTGTATCGATCTTTGCTGCGCTCGGTGTGGAAGTCAGCGTGGTGAATTCACATCCCCAACTACTTTCTTATCTCAGCGAGGATGTAGTCGAAGTGCTGGCCGATTCATTTGAAAATATGGGTGTGCAACTGCACATGAACGAGCATGTGGCGGCCATACGCAAGCAAGATGATGTGGTGCTGACATTGCTGGAATCGGGCAAGGAATTGTATTCCGACGCCGTGCTGTATGCGTTGGGACGCACGCCTAACACGCAAAGCTTGCACCCTGCCAGAGCTGGCATCGAACTCGATCAGGGCTGGATCGCAATCAATGAGAATTTACAAACCAGCGTGCCGCATATCTATGCTGTGGGTGATTTGATCGGGCGCCCTGCGCTGGCCTCGACAGGCATGGAGCAGGGACGCGCAGCTGTTCTGCACGCCTTTAGCGGTGAAACGCAGGCCATGGCCAAAAATCTGCCCATGGCGATTTATGCGATTCCCGAAATCTCATGGGTCGGTAAAACCGAAAAAGAAGCGCGGGCTGAAAATCTCAACTACGTTGTCGGGCGTGGCTATTACAACGATAGCGCCCGTGGTCAGATTATCGGGGATTGTAACGGCCTCGTAAAACTCATCGTCGATGCCGAAACCCACCAGTTGATCGGCGCCCATATTGTTGGCGAGCATGCCAGCGAGTTAATCCACACCGGCCAGCTATTAATGAATTTCGGTGGCACCGTGCATGATCTGGCCTGCAATGTGTTCAATTACCCGACCCTGGCCGAATGCTATAAACTGGCCGCTCAGGACTGCCTGCAAAAACTATGATGAGACAGCGGATCTGATCTGTTTTCTTCGATATTACGCTTGTTGATGCATTGCTAATCGGCCATTAAACGGCTATTATTTGGCTATGTCTTGGAAGCCAAAATATACGAATATGGATAAGCTTCTCTATACTATTCACCAAATTGGTGAAGCTATAGGAGAAATCAGGTCATTTCGTTTTCAATCAGGCACGGTTGCTTTACTGGAGAGTCAGGATCGTGAACTGTCCACTTATGCTTTCACCAGTATTGAAGGTAATCCACTGGCTTTAACTGATGTTAAACGGCTGTTAAAAAACAGACCTGAGTATATCCGTGATACGGAGCAAGAGGCGCTCAATTACAATCAGGCGCTAAAGCTGGTTTACAGTGAAGTGCGACAGCAAAGCTTCACTCTAAACCAGCATAGCATTGAAGAAATACAAAAAACAGTTGTTGTTGCGGGGCTGATGGTTCACCTGCCGATATAGGCCAGTTGCGGGAGCGAGCTGTTGTTATTCGTAATCCGCTACAGATTGATGAAATTACTTTTCTTCCCCCGGATTATCAGGATGTCCCTCGACTTCTTGATCAACTAATTCAATATATTCAACAAAACAGCGGCAAAATTGATCCCATTATTCTGGCTGAAATTTTTCATCGTCAGTATGTCATCATTCATCCTTTTATGGATAGAAATCGCCGATCTGCCTGTGTAATAGCAACCGCTCGTTTAGGTTCCGAAGGGTTTAACTTTTTTGAAATCTTTAGCTTTTAGGGCTATTACAACCGTAATATCAGGCGCTATTTTAACGAAGTTGGTCTTACCGGCGATTACTATGAGATTCACGATGACATTGATTTCACGTTGTGGCTGGAATACTTCGCCGATTGCATATTAGATGAATTAAAACGTGTCCAGAAATCATTGCTTAGCACCACCAGTCAGCAACGTATCGAACCGCATTTGAGAAGTGTGCTGGGTTTTATGTCGAAGGGCATGGATAGATTACGCAAAAACAATACGGTGAATTTTCAAAGCGTAGCCTTGCAGCCCGCAAACAGGATTTTAAAAAGTTATTGTTATTGAGCCTTATTGAAAGCAAAGGTGGCGGCAGAAGCACACATTACGAATTGCGCCTCCCATCGAATGAAACGAAAAACGAACAAGTAAGGGGTAGACCTTGAAGAAAAATGGGGCCTCAGAAAATGTTCGAATCGAGTCCACTGCTTCCTGTTCTATCCCCTTAACGATGAATGCAGCCATAGCATGTGCCTCTGAAAAGGGGTATACCTTGCCTTATTGTTGCCACATTTCTGTCCCATATTTATGGGACAGACAGCTTTAAACCAACCAAGCAGTATATGGCTCAATGGAACTGGAAGAGATGAGTTTTATTGATGAAGTGTCAGAAAATGCGCGAAATGAGTCCCTGCCTTCTTGAAACTCCAGAATAATAACAGTAGTTGTAAGGAGGAATTATGGAACCTACAATATCTAGATTTCTTCTATTCATTGGATCGGAACTTCTTTTCTGTATCGCAACCTTTCTTATCATTGTACCTATTGGAATAATGATCATGAAAAATAAGGCTTTAAAGAATGAATACGCTATATTTATAATGATATTAGCGACCATCATTAGCACTGTATTTTTTATATTGGTTACGTGGATTTTAACAGGCGAACATTATTTATGGCTCTTTATGATTTTGGCGGGAACAGCAATTGGTTCCACTTTTATAGTAGAACTATTGTGGCTGATATTTCGTCCAAGTAACGTCCCTTGGTTCGGAAGGCTTCTATGGGCAGGATATGAATTTAAGGAGTTATCTCCTAATATTAGTAAATTTCTACAGCTATGCAGTGCATTGACGTTATTAGTCTTTCCGATATACATTGGTTTTGGTTATTTTGGAGAGGCATTTGGTAATAATGATTGGCCTAAGTATGTTATACGTTCCACTATAGTTGTATTGATAGGTATGTCCTGGTTAACGCAATTGCCAACATCATTGTATCTTATGGTATCCAAAAATATCAAGGAAGCTTCGAGATCAAGGCTCTTCATTAACCTGCTTGGCAATTCGGTTTCGGTACTTTTATTTATATCATTGTTTATTTGGACAATTCAAGTTTCGGAAACAACCCCAATACCTTTCCTTGGCGAACCTTTTGTTTTTTCACCTACCGTTGGCTATGCAACAATAGTTTATCTGCTTGTTGTGGTGATAATTCCCTATGTGATAGGACATTACAGGGCTATGCACTGGGATCGATATTTAGAAGAAAAGCGAAAAGGTTTTATCAATAAACTTTCACAAGCGTTTATGTCTCCTAACCATAGCAAGGCTATTTCTTCGATTGAAGAGATAAAAAGCACTGTAGAAGAAGAGCTTGAAAGATTGGAAGAAGATAAGTCTATTGTATTGGCACGACAAACAATAGAATGTGACGATATTAAACTATACGTCCCCAAACTTGGATTACTTAACTCCATAGATAGAGACCCTAGGTTTATATACTACGATAATTTGAACGGCATTCTCAACCAAATAAATGAGTGCAAACTAGAAATAGAAGAAAAAACACATAAAAAAGATAAAGAAGCGGTATTGGAAGCCTATTTGAAGTCACTGAACTATCAGGAAAAGCTTCAAAAATCTATAGACTCAGATTCTAAACCATGGGTATTGATTGGCATCACCTCATTAGTTAGCGCAATGCTTAATCCTATTATCTCTAGTGCCACAAAAATTTTTGCGGCCGCATTTGTCCCTTACCAATAAAATCTAATACAAAGCGCACAAGAATATTTCATAGAGGGTGTCAGAAGTTTGCATCATTTTATAAGTGGCGTACCAAGTACGGTGGCTATCCGATCTACTACAGAACTATAAAGTAAAGCGTTGAGCTTCCCCCGATTAAACGGACAGAGAAATTAAGAGACATATCTAGCCTCAAACTCGACCGGGCTGAGATAGCCGACCCTGGCCGAATGCTATAAACTGGCCGCTCAGGACTGCCTGCAAAAACTGGACTGATTGACTGACGGAAAACACTGATTTCCGGATGCAATTGCCCAAACTTACTCATACTCCTAGAGTGCTGCCATGACAGCCCAACAATATGGAACCCGCACACGCATCAAGATCTGCGGCATTACCTGCCTGGAGGATGCGCTGACGGCATCAGAATTGGGCGTGGATGCCGTTGGGTTTGTCTTTTATGATAAATCACCGCGTTATGTCGAGCCGGCCAAAGCGGCTGCAATCATTCGCCAGTTGCCACCGTTTGTGTCGGCAGTCGGTCTGTTTGTGAACCCGTCACAGGATTATATTGCTCAGATATTGCAAAGCGTGCCGCTCGGCGTGATTCAGTTGCACGGTGACGAAACGCCGGAATTCTGTGAGGCGCAACGCCGACGCGTACTTAAGGCCATCCATATATCAGATGCGGATGATTTGAAACGTGCAGAGGCTTATAATTGCCCTTTGCTGCTCGATGCCAAAGCACCCGCCGGCGTCTATGGCGGCGCAGGCCGGACATTCGACTGGTCGCTGTTGAAGCATTTCAACCATGCTTATCCGGTATCGCTGGCCGGCGGCCTGAATATGAATAACGTTGCTGAAGCGATGGCCGTGCGCTCATGGTTTGCGCTTGATGTATCTTCCGGCGTCGAACAGTCACCGGGCATCAAGCAGACTGAAAAAATGCGCGCCTTTGTCAATGCTGTGAACCTTTGCTGAACAGGGAGTTTTTGTGAGTTCATTACCGGAACATAACGATTTCGCGGCCATGTATAATCTGGAGATTACCCATGCACCCGATGCAGGCGGCCATTTCGGACGCTTCGGGGGGCGCTTTGCCGCCGAAACGCTGATGCAGCCGCTCAAAGAAATTGAAGAGGCTTTTTTTGATGCATGGAGCGATGATGCATTCCATGCCGAGCGTCTGGCTTTGCTGGAGAATTATGTCGGACGCGCCACGCCGCTTTATCATGCCGAACGATTGAGCAAGCAAAACGGCGGCGCACAGATTTATCTCAAGCGCGAAGATTTAACTCATACCGGCGCGCATAAAATCAATAACACCATTGGCCAGGGGCTGCTGGCTCGCCGCATGGGGAAAAAACGCGTCATTGCCGAAACCGGCGCCGGCCAGCATGGTGTTGCCACCGCCACCGTCGCTGCCATGTTCGGCATGAGCTGCGATATTTATATGGGCCGCGAAGATATGGCGCGGCAGATGCCGAATGTGCTGCGCATGCGACTACTTGGCGCCAACGTCATTCCGGTTGATTCGGGTACGGCAACGCTGAAAGATGCGGTGAATGAGGCGCTGCGCAACTGGGTGGCGACATGTGAAGACACGTTTTATATTTTTGGAACAGCCGCAGGCCCGCACCCCTATCCGTTGCTGGTGCGCCAGTTTCATACGGTGATCGGTCAGGAAGCGCGGGCCCAGATTTTGAAGCAGGCCGGACGTTTACCTGATGTCGCTGTCGCATGTGTGGGCGGCGGTTCCAATGCCATGGGACTGTTACACCCGTTTCGCGATGATTTATCGGTAAAACTGGTAGCTGTGGAGGCCGCCGGTTACGGTCTGAGCACGGGTAAGCATGCCGCCTCGCTGGCCGCTGGCAAGGCGGGGATTCTGCATGGCAACCTCACCTATTTACTCGAAGATGATGAAGGTCAGGTGCAGGGAACACACAGTATTTCGGCTGGCTTAGATTATCCGGGCGTTGGCCCTGAGCTCGCATTTATGCTCGAAGAAGGGCGTTTACAACTGGATGCGGCCACCGACACCGAGGCGCTGGAAGCATTGCAGCTGCTGACCCGCTGCGAGGGTATTATCCCTGCACTGGAATCCAGCCATGCGCTGTCAGCCGGCGCGCGCATTGCCAAAGCCATGCAGCCGGATCAGATCGTTATCATCAACCTCTCCGGTCGTGGCGACAAGGATATGGATTCTGTTTTTAAACATCTGGGATGGCTGGAGGATGCATCATGAGCAAGCGCTTAGCTGATGTGTTCGTACGCTGTAAAGCCGACAATCGCGCCGCTCTGGTCGGATACCTGACAGCCGGCGACCCTGAAGTAGCGACCAGCCGAAAACTGTTGCTGGCACTGGCCGATAACACCGATATTCTGGAAATCGGCATGCCGTTTTCTGATCCGATGGCTGATGGACCTGTGATTCAGGCCGCCAGTGAACGCGCCCTGGAAGCTGGCGCACATATCGATGATGTGTTTGCACTGACCCGCACCGTACGTGACGCGCACCCCGAGCTCGGCATTGTACTGATGGGCTATGCCAATGTACCTTACGCTATGGGCTTTGAAACCTTTGCCGAAAAGGCCAGTACCGCCGGTGCCGATGCCGTGCTGATTGTCGATATTCCACCCGAAGAAGGGCATATCTGCGATGCCGCCCTGAAAGCGCATGACCTGGATCGTATCCTGCTACTCTCCCCCACCTCCACCGATGATCGTATCAGACTGGCTTGTGATCACGGCAGCGGATTTATTTATTATGTGTCACTGACCGGCATTACCGGCGCTGATATGGGTGACATCAATCTTATTCAAAGCAAGGTGGCTCATATTCAAGCCATAAGCGCGCGGAGCATGAATCAAATGCCGGTTTGTGTCGGCTTCGGCGTAAAAACGCCCGAACAGGCGACGCAAGTTGCACAATTTGCTGATGGCGTGGTGGTGGGCAGTCATTTTGTTTCGCGTATCACCGAAAATAGTGACCCTGATTTGATGTACTCAGCCATGGTCACAGCGGCCAACAATATGCGTCAGGCGGTAAATACTGGCATCTCAGGAGATGACATATGAGAATCAAGGTGCTGGGTTGTTATGGCGGGCAGTTGCTCGGATTCCGGTTGACTTCATTTCTGGTTAACGATTCAATTCTACTCGATGCCGGCTCACCCACCGAAGCCCTGACCCTGGAAGAGCAGCATGGCATTCGCCATATTTGCATCTCTCACACGCACCTCGATCATATCAAGGATATCGCCTTTATAGCCGATAACCGTTCACTCAAACGTCTCGGTGGCAACCAGAACAACCGTACTGTTACCATTCATAGTCTGGCAGAAAATAACCGGATCATGAAAAAACACTTTCTCAACGGCGACATCTGGCCTGATTTCACGCTGATCCCCAACGAGCAGGATGGCATTCTCAAGCTTCAGGATTTCAAGCCGGAAGTATCTTTTGTACTCGATGGCGTACGCATTACGCCCATTGAAGTGAACCACCCTGTACCATGCACGGGATTCTTGCTCGATCAGGATGGGAAACAGTTCATTTATACTGCAGATACGGGCAATACCGACCGAATCTGGGAAATCGCCAATGCCCAGCCGAACCTGAAAGCCATTATTATGGATTGTTCATTTCCCAACGCCTATCAGTACCTGGCTGATATCAGCGGTCATATGACACCCAACGGCATCATGAAAGATCTGCAAAAATTTGAACGTCTTGGTAGTGTTCCGGTTTATCTGTACCATATGAAGCCTGAATCGCTGAATATCATGACTGCTGAAATAGAAGCACTTGATGTGCCGCATTTGCGTATGTTGACGCAGGTTGATGAACTGTTGTTTTAACATAAAACAAACCACGCGCCTGCAAACGGTGCTTCCACGAAAAAAGAGGTCTGTTGATTTATGAGTTGGTTTACACGACTGATTGAAACGCCAAAAAATATTCTGAAGTCCAGCGACTCCGGTTCACCGGAGGGCTTGTGGGTGAAATGCCCCAGTTGCTCCGAAGCCTTATACAATAAGGAACTCGAACGCAGTGGCATGGTCTGCTCTAAATGCGACCACCATTTACGCATGCCCGCTGGCCAGCGCGCCGAATTACTGTTCGATGCGGACAGCTTCGAGGAAAAAGATACCGAACTGCGCTCGCAAGACCCGTTGGCCTTTAAGGATCAGAAAAAATATAAAGATCGCACCAAAGATGCGGCCAAAAAAGCCGGCCCTGAAGATGCAATTCGTAACTATCTTGGTGATGTGCATGGCCGCATGATTTCTGCATCCATCTTTGAATTTGCCTATATGGGCGGCAGCATGGGTTCCGTCGCCGGTGAAAAAATCGTGCGCGGCATGGAGCATGCGCTGGAAAAAGGATGCCCTTACCTGCTGGTAACGGCATCGGGTGGCGCGCGCATGCAGGAAGGCGTGCTCTCGCTCATGCAAATGGCCAAAACATCCGCCACCGTCAACAAGCTCAATGATGCCCGCCTGCCCTTTATTTGCCTGCTGACCGACCCGACCATGGGCGGCGTTTCCGCCTCGGTAGCATGGCTGGGTGATGTAATTATTGCCGAGCCGAAAGCCCTGATCGGCTTTGCCGGCCCGCGTGTGATTCAGGAAACTGTCGGTGAAAAACTGCCGGAAGGTTTTCAGCGCTCGGAATTCCTGCTCGAACACGGCCTGATTGATGCGGTGGTAGATCGCCGCGAACTGCGCGATTATCTTGCCACCCTGCTGACCCATTTGAGCGAACGCCCTTACCGCCAGCAAGCCGGCAGCTAAAAGAATAACGGTAACGCTGCATTCTCTGTGTCCATCTGTGGCTAAAAAACCAGCCAGTATCGAAGCATGGCTGGCCGAACTGGGCAACCCGTCTGCCGACCACGATTATCAGCCCGGCCATGAGCGCATGCTTGCCTTGCTGGCCGGGCTGGCTTGTCGGAAACCTCGATTACGCATTCGCATTGCCGGCACCAATGGCAAAGGCTCCACTGCATTCATGCTGGCTGCTGCGCTACAATCGGCGGGGCTTAAGGTAGGACTTTATACCTCTCCGCATATTCTCGCATTCAATGAACGCATCCGCATCAACGGAGTGCCAGTGAAAAACACCCGCCTGCTGGCCGGTCTGGAGCGTATCATGCCACTGGCGCATTGCGCAGGCGCATCCTATTTTGAAACCGCGACTGCACTGGCGCTGGATCAATTCAGCAAGGCCGGCGTCGATGTGGAAATCCTCGAAGCTGGTGTCGGCGCGCGTCTCGATGCGACGACCGCCGTAGCTGCTGAAATGGCCCTGATCACGCCTATTGCGCTGGATCATCAGAACTGGTTGGGCGATTCGATAACTCAGATTGCCGGCGAAAAAGCCTATGTCATGCAAGGCTGCCGCCATTGTTTCAGTGCGCCACAGCGCCATGATATTGCGACTGTATTGCAATCATTCCATCCGGTGCTGCATGTGTGTGAAACAGGAGGTGCATGGGATGATTTGGCGATGCCCGGCCTGCACCAGCATGTGAATGCAACACTGGCATGGGCCGCGATCCGGCGACTCAAGCATGATTTCCCATGCATCGACCTGCCAGCCGCGCGCCTTGCCATTTGCCAATGCAAGGCGCCGGGACGCCTGCAATATGTACATGCCGGTCAGGCAGATGTCTGGCTGGATGCCGCACATAACCGCCATGCCATTGAGTCGCTGTTGTCATCGCTCAAAATACTGGCTGATCCGTTCGATGCGATTCTGGTATTTACGCGTGAGGATCGCTCGCTTGACGATACGTTAGAGCTACTCGCCCCATATGCAAAATGCTTGATCACCAACCATGACGACTCCTCATTAACGCCGGTGAGTGCATTGCAGGCAGAAATGACCCGGAACCCGAATGGCAAATTTCTTGCACTGGGCTCCTTCACAACGGTTGCCGCTATCTTGCGCACACTGCGCTCTCGCTAACAGTAGTTTTCCTTACGAAAACATCTATGCAATTCACGCTAAGAACGCAAAGAAACCGGAGTCGGCATTCAATGTCGCAACCTGCTGGAATTTCACAAACCGAATAGATCTTGATCCCCATTTACGTTCATCCGCGTTTATCTGTGGTTCCGGCTCTGCTGAGTCAGGCTAATCTGATTGGTATGCGGCGCGCGCCGAAAGCACCCTGGAATGGCTTGAAACGCCCCGGGATATGGCATCCGCAGATGCAGCAATCGCCATCATCAGATACGCGATAGTCCAGAATTTCATACCAGTCGCGCACAATCAGGGCTGAGCGACATGCCGGACACAGCGTAGTACCACCACTGGCATCGTGAATATTACCGGTATAAACATAGTGTAAGCCCGCTTCCAGCCCTATATTGCGTGCCCGACTCAGTGTCACAGCAGGCGTGGCCGGTATATCGGTCATTTTCCAGTCGGGGTGAAAGGCGGTGAAATGTAGCGGTACGTCTGCGCCCAGATGTTCGGCAACCCAGTCACACATAGCAGTCAGTTCCGCATCACTATCGTTTTTGCCTGGAATCAGCAGCGTGGTGATTTCGAACCACACATCCGTTTCATGTTTCAGATAAATCAGCATATCAAGTACCGGCTGCAACTGGCCGGCGCAGAGCTTATGGTAAAAAGCTTCCGAAAATGCTTTCAAATCTACATTGGCTGCATCCATGTGGGCAAAGAATTCCCTGCCTGCATCCGCGTGCATATAACCGGCGGTCACCGCTACCGTTTTGATACCCAGCGCATGGCAGGCGCGGGCCGTATCGACAGCATATTCAAGGAAAATAACCGGATCGTTATAGGTGAATGATACGCTCATACACTCTTGTTCAGCGGCGGCTTGTGCAATTTGATCTGGCTCAGCCTGATCGCATAAACGATCGAACTGACGCGATTTGGAAATATCCCAGTTTTGACAGAACCGACAGGCCAGATTGCAACCGGCGGTGCCGAATGACAGCACGCTGGAACCGGGATAAAAATGATTGAGCGGTTTCTTTTCTATCGGATCAATACAGAAACCGGATGATCGGCCATAGGTTGTGAGCACCATTTGCTCGCCTTCACGTTTACGGACAAAACAAAGGCCGCGCTGACCGTCATGCAGCTTACAATCGCGCGGACAGACATCGCACTGGATACGGCCATCATCAAGCCGATGCCAATAGCGGGCGGGGAAATGCGTATCAGGCATGATTTGACGCCCCAGTTTCTCTGAATTTATCGACCTGATAGATGTACAGACGCACATCCGGATGCCAAAAGCCGGCACTTAAACCCGCCTTCTGCTTCAAATGTGCCATGAATTGCACTGGCTCAGGCAACTGAGCCCACACCTGCGGCAGGAACGTACCCTTGTGCGCTCCGTATTCGAGTACTACCCCATCAACATCCGGTCTGATACGGGTGCAAGCATCGGACTCATCAGAAACCGGAAGCGACTGCATGGTGGAAAGTAGTGAGACTTCGATCCTGATCAGGCCAAACTCATCAGCTACTAGCGGAGAAAATCGGGGATCGTGAAATGCTGCCGACACCGCATTGGCCTGCACATCATCCATCAGCGGACGATGCGGTTCCAGCGTGCCGATACAACCACGCAGGCTGCCATGCATAGTCAGCGTGACAAACGTCGCTGCTTTGGTTTGTAGCCAGTCAGTCGCTTCGATATCCGGCGTAACCAAATTGACGCCAAGCTGGTCGGCAACCGCCTGACGTGCCAGAGCAATCAGCACGGCACCTTTATCGATACTCATGTTCGCTCCGGTTCAAAAAAAGCAATGGATGCATAGCCGACCACCCGATCCATATCGCCGGCGGTATCGCCCGAATTACGATAGTCCAGAAGCTTCGGCCTCAGACCGAATCGCAGGGCTAATGGCAGCAGTGCATTAATCCCTGTTGCGCCGCAGGCCTGCTCATGATTCAAAGGCGCACGCATTTGCAAGATGGTTTCAATACTGTCCTGATCCAGTACTCTGGCTTCTGCATATTGGTGGTAGTGGGACAAATCGGAACTGATGACAAAGAGCGTTCCCCTATCATGCCACAGTGTTTCGATAACACTTTGCACCGCCTCCGGTTGCACCGAACCAATACAGATCGGCAATAGTAAGAAGTCGTCCAGAACCGATTGCAGAAATGGCAGTTGAACTTCCAGAGAATGTTCCTGCGCATGGGCTGCATTGTTAACCGCCATATCGGGCAGTGCTAATAACGCTTCTCTGGCTACCGCATCCAGCGGCACTTCGCCCAGCGGTGTGGAAAATGCATCATCTCCCGACAAAGCCATACCGTAAAACGGCACGCGATGAGCTGGCCCCAGCAATACGACCCGATTATATCTGGCCATCTTCAGGGTGGCGTAGGCAAAACCGGCAGTCGGGCCGGAATAGATATACCCTGCATGCGGGACGATGATAGCTTTCGGAGCAGGCTGACCGGATGGAATCTGCGCTGAAGCAGCGCTCAAGGCGCCGGATATAAAAGCCCTCAATTCCGGCGGAGAATCCGGATAAAACAGACTGGCGACAGTGACTGGACGGACAGACATAGGTACCTCCGTTTTAGCTATTATATACCATCAGGACTTATTTGTCAGTGTGTTTATCGTCGTAATGCTTGTCATCAGAGTCGGTCAGATGCTTGCGCACATGATGATGTCCATAGCGAAAATAAGCCCAGCCGCCGAACAAAATAAGCACAACCACCGCTATAATCAATCCGTCCACACCGAACTCATGCAAAATCGCTACACCGGCCATGCCAAGCAGGTGGCCGACCGAATAAATCACCAGCGACCAGCTCAGACAGTTGACGATTTGCAACAAGGCGAAGCGGACAAAGCCAATACTCGAACAGCCAAACAGAATCGCTGCCGCCAGGCGTGTGCCATAAAGGTACTGAAAAATAAAAATTGACCAGTGAGCATAGCGATCCAGAATAACATTGGCTTTGGGATAATGGCGTTTGAGCGAGGGTACGCTTTCAATAAGGTCGATCCCTTTCCAACGACCAAGCGCAAAAAACACCAGATGCCCGATATAAGCGCCACTGGCGGCCACCACGATCACCTTCCACGGCTCCAACATACCTGCCGCAGCCAATGCCGCAGCCGCGATAAACACGGTTTCGCCTTCAATAAACGTCCAGATAAACACGGCCCAGTAGCCATATTGTTCAACGAATTGTTGGGCCCATTCCATTTAGCAGAGAAAAGTGAAGGAGATCATGATTGCTCCACAATATTGCCGAAGCCAATAAACACAACAATTTCATAGCATGATACTTCCATCTGTAGGAAGTCGATGACAACCATGCTCACTTGCCATGGCAATATTAGTTTAGCCCACACATGATGGCGCTATTTGTAGTGGTAGGTAGCCTGTAGATAATAACGCTGCTGAATCTTGGATGCGTATCCGACGATACTGTCTATATTGCTCAAGTATGAAGCACGCAATAAATCCTGTCCGACCATACTGATGTCCAGTTCCTTGATCGGTTTCCAACTCAAACGCACGTCCAGTCGATGGTTTCCATTTATTTTACCATCACGAAACGGACCGGTAAAATACAGGTTTGCATCGAGTTCGACATTTCTTACCGGATTCACGCCAACACCAATATGAAATCGGTTGGCAGGATCCTGTGCTTTATTTGATCTTGCTGTCCCTATTGTTTCAGCATTAATTACCGGGAAAGGGGCGTAATTCTGATGCAGGTATGTATAAGAACCTTTAAGCGTTATCCACTCCCACGGTTGATATCGGAAGTTGGCCTCAATACCTTCCCCTTTTCCATTAAGTACATTGGTAAGATTTATGGGAATAGTTAAAGTAGCGAAATTCGGAGCGCCCCGGATGACATCCGGAACACCCTTGTAAAAACCCTTAAACGCAGTGAATTCTATAAGGCTTTTTTCGTTTGGCCGAAGGCGCCCACCCACCTCATAAAAAAGCACATTCTCAGTCTGCGTTTGTCCTGAACCAGTCAGTTTCACCAGCAAACCGGAAATGCTTTTCAGATTCCACAGCATGCCATTTTCCGAATCATTCGGCGTACGTGCTGACCGGGACGCAGCGGCCCAGAATGCCCAGTTATCATTGGAAACAATCGCTCGGACACTCGGCTGGTACTCCCAGCCCGTGTAAGAGTTACGCTCTATTTTTACGCCCCCGGTGATGCGAAATAGCCCATCAAACAGATGGAGTTCATCATTGATAAAGAAAGAAGTGAGTTTGGTCGTGCGATTGGGCAACTGAAACTGCGGCGTGTTGTTATAGTGGGATAGCACGCGGCGTATATCCATGCCCAGTGAAATATCCTGTTGCAATATATTAGAAAAATCAATCTGGAGGTCGCCATCGAAAGTCTCTTTTTTTTCACGAACGATCTGCGTGTGAACTTTGTACTGATCGTAAAACAACTGCCCCTTGAACGTCACATCCGGACTCAGGTCGCTCTCAATCCGAAGCACCATGTTCTTTCCATTGAAAGCGTTCAGTCCGATATAATCCTGGGTGGCAGGCGCGGGAGTAGTCACAACAGGCTGCCAGAAATTGCTCACACCGGTTGTTAGCTGATAGATATCGCCATGCAGGGATAGTCTGGTCAATGCGTCCATATTCCAATCCATACGGAAACCCTGCTGCTTCATGCGCCGGAAGTCGGGGGATTTGGCGCCTGCAGCGAGACCCGCACGCGCTTGACTGACTATCCCTCCATCGCGCAGTTCATTCATGGCATACAACCTATAGTCCACCTTGCCGACACTGTCGGCAAAACTGATATTTCCGAACCCCCTGTCCTCCGTACCACCGCCACCGCTGATTCGCAATCCTTTGCTTGCATCTGCTCGTTTGGTAATAATATTGATCACACCATTGGTCGCATTAGAGCCCCAGGCGGAACCACCCGGACCACGTACAATTTCAATACGTTTAATGTCTTCCAACGGATAATTCTGCGCCACCCACCAGACACCGGAAAAAGTGGTATTGTAAATTGGGCGGCCATCTACCATCACCAGCAACAGATCGGTGAAGAAATCAGCCTGCCCTCGAATGCCAATCTGGAACTGATTGGCATTGGTCTGAGATACCTGCAAACCCGGAGCCAGTCTCAAGGCATCCGGAATGCTTCTGACCCCGGAACGACGAATATCATCGCGGGTAATCACAAACACAGCACCGGCTGTTGCCATATATTTTTCTTCTCGTCTGGACAGGGTGGTCACGTTTACATTCACCAGCTTTTCGATATCCATCGTCAGCAGTTCATCGGCTGTATAATGCTCGGCAAAGCTTACTGGCAAGGCGATAAATACACCGCTGGCAATCATCAACAGTCTGAGTAAATGCTTCCTGCAACAACCCACGAAATCCATTTTCACCCCTCCAAATCAAATATCGGCCTTACTGCTTTTCCGATTGCTGCAAACGCATATCGTTAACATGAAACGAACAACGCGCGTTAGAGCCGCCAATCAGCAACACTGCTGTTGTTGTTCATTGGCCTCGACGATCATGCATTTGTGACAACAGGGCCGTCAGATCAGACAATGAGAACGGCTTGTTCAAATAGCCGTTAGGGCGATATTTATGGAATTGCCCCGCAATCTTCTCATTACTGTAACCACTGCAAACAAATACCGGCAGGTCAGACTTGATCTGGCGTAATTGATCCAGCACCTCAACGCCACCCATTTTTGGCATCGTCATATCCAGCAGCACCATATCAATTTGCTCAGCATGCTGGCGGTAAACATCGAGCCCCTGTTTACCATCTTCGGCAAGCATGACATTACAGCCAAGCTTATGCAGCAACCCCTCCGCTGCCGTTCTTACCATTGCTTCATCATCTATCACGAGTACGGTACATGTCGTGGCGGATTCACGCACCGACGTTTTGGAAAACCGTTCCCTTTCTGATTGCATGGTCTGACTTACTGGCAACAATACTCTAAAGCAGCTGCCCGAACCCGGCTCACTATCCAGCTGAAGAGCGCCTCCGTGTGACCGGACGATACCGATCACGGCACTCATGCCCAGCCCCCGGCCTGTAAATTTGGTGGTAAAGAATGGCTCGAATATCTTGCCCTGAACCACGGGATCCATGCCGCAACCGTTATCTCGCACTTCCAGATAGACATATTCACCTTCATCTCGTTTTTCATCGAGAAACGGGTTGTCCAGGTCTTCTCTTGTAGCCTGAATAATGCCTGTTATCACCTGAATTTCTCCGGATTCATCTTCACCTATCGCTTCTGATGCATTGGTCACCAGATTCATGATGATTTGCTGCATTTGTGTACGATCAGCCAGGATTGGCGGCATCGGACTGTGTAATTCACAGCGTAATTCAATCCGTTTTGAAATCGATGCATCAATGAGTTGCAGTGTTTCTCCAACCAGTTCGGAAAGGTTAGCAGCATGGCGGATCACCGCCCCCTGCCCTGAATAGGCCAGCATCTGTTTACACAAATCTGCAGCGCGCATACTGGCGACCACGATATTTTTCAATTCCTGATCCACCGGATGCTTTTCATGCAGGTTGATTTCCGCCAACTCCGCATTGCCCATAATACCGGCCAGTATATTATTAAAATCATGCGCAATACCGCCAGCCAGCACGCCGAGCGACTCGAGCCGCTGCACATGCGCCATCTTCTTCTCCATCTCCAACTTCTGCTCTTCGACCTGAACTTGCAAGGTGATATCCCGAACCACGCCCTCAATGCCTGTCATTTCGTTATGCTCATTGGTGATTAATCTGGCGGATACAGACACCCAGACCGGATGCCCCTGTTCATGCTTCAGGATAATCTTTTGGTTCATTAAACGACCACCGCAGGCCAATAACTTATCGACAGCTCGGGGATAATCGATCTCACCGGCACACAGCGATGATAGTGACCTGCCTGTCGCCTGAGTCACAGTATAACCCAGCAACGCATGTATGGATGCCGAGGCCCAGGCAAGCGTTCCATCCGAGGCAATGCGGTAGTACGTATCAAGCATATTATCCAGGGTGGACTGAAGCGTGTCCCGCGCCCGCTTTAATTCGTGTGTGCGGGCCGTAACCTGCTCTTCCAGCACTTTCTCAATATTCTTCTGGTCAGAGATGTCGATAAAGGCACTGAACAGAGCCTGCGCACCTTCAAATTCCATTTTGCATATTGATATCGAGACCCAAAAGGGTGTGTTATCCGTGCGCAGAAGTTCTATTTCCCGGCCTATGACTTCGCCATCGCGTTCAAGCAATTGCAATAAAGACCTGCGCTCTTCAGGGCGGCGATAGAATGTTGTAGTCAACATTGAAATATCTGCCTCTGCATCCAGTCCGAACATACGAGCTGTCGACGTATTGAAGAAGAGAACCCGTCCTTCACCCAGACTGCTGATCACCACGGGCATCGGCGCCATCTCAATCATATTCCGCAAGCGCTGCTCACTTTGTTTCAGTTTTTGATTTTGCGCCTCAATCATGCCAAACCCAGCCTGAACTTCATCCGCCATCTGGTTAAATCCGGATAACAAATCTTCAGTTTCCCGATTGTGGGCAGGATGCACAGCCCTGAGGCTATAATCACGGCTTTCACCGACCTGACGCATTAATACGGCCAGTTTACTAAGGAAGTGCTGATTAAACCTTCAAATAGTGATACTCTATAGACCACAGAC
>CAYUBK010000006.1:0-37225 GCA_964442955.1 uncultured Zetaproteobacteria bacterium
CTTGAAGCGATTGTCGAACAGCACAATTACACCAAGGCGGCCAACGCTTTGTTCATGACGCAGCCGGCCATCTCGATGCAGGTCAAGCAAATGGAGCAGCAAGTTGGCCTGCCTCTGTTTGAGCGGCAAGGCAAACAGGTCAGTGCGACAGAAGCCGGGCTGGAGCTGCTATATTACGCACAGAACATTCGTCAGCAAATCGACGAAGCTTCCGAAGTAATGGAAGAGCTCAGAGGCCTGAAACGCGGCAAGCTGCATTTAACCATGGCATCAACCGCCAACTATTTTGCACCGCAGTTAATCGCTGCATTCCACCACCAATATCCGGCCGCACAGGTAACATTAGATGTGAGCAATCGCACTGGCCTACTGGAGGCACTGGCCAACAATACGACCGATATGGTCATCATGGGCACGCCACCGGATGGCCATCAGTTGACCGGTATTCCGTTTCTGGAAAATCCATTGGTCGTAGTTGCATGGCCGGAACACCCATTGGCCAGACATGCATCCATACAGCTTGCAGAAGTGGCTGACGAAGATTTTATTGTACGTGAGCCAGATTCGGGCACCCGCATGGCAACCGAACGCTATTTCGCTGAACATCGTTTGCGTTTGAGGCCACGCATGGAAATGAACCGATCCGAGGCTATTAAACAGGCCGTAATGGCCGAACTGGGTCTGGGCATCGTATCACTGCACACCATTGAGATGGAACTGGCGCTCAAACGGCTGGTGATTCTGAATGTTGAAGATTTCCCTATTATGCGCCAGTGGCATATTGTACACCGAAACGGCAAACGTTTTGCCGCCATCCCCGATGCATTTAAAAACTTTGTTCAAGAGAACGCCAGGCAGTTAATTAATATCTCACCACTGGAGCAAGCATGAATAAACCGATGGAAGACAGCACCACAAAAAATACCATCGTCGCCAGCCTGCAATTCGATTTTCGCGGTCAGACATTCAAGCCTACTGTCAGCGTTGATCTGGACGCCCTGATACAAAGACAGGGTGATCCGGGTGACTTGTACGATATGCTCGCCGCCTCGATCGGACTGGATGCCTACCGGCATGAATACGATGTCATGGTGATGCATGAGATCACCTTCTCAGAGGCTGACGGACTGGTTAGTAACTTTATCGAGGATGGCAGGCTGAATTTCGATGCTTTTGTCGAAGCCTGGCAAAAGCAGAAAATACTCAAAGCGATTCAACCAATTGCCCATAAACACCTCGATATTGCTGACCTGGATCAACATCCGGACATCCGCAATGCCCTGCTTGAAAGCTATTACTTAGGCAAGGCAACCCCGCAAGTTAAAGAAAAACATCAACCATCTGGCTTCTTCTAAACATTCGCTGAAAGACTACAGCCTATGCCACAGGCTTGTCTGAAATCACGAAAGACAGGCGCTGCTACCTGAAGTACATCCAGATAATCATCATACAGGTCTGTTGTTTTAAACATGGTTCACACCTACCGTTAAAAAATCGGATCCAGTCAATACTGAAACAATTCCGTTGAAGTGGAAAGCACAGTCGTTTTCTCCTAGAGTTAGCGCCTTAACTACACAAACAATGGGGCATTTTGACAACATGGACCAATTAATGGAGCAAGGCCTGCAATTGATGGCACTGGGGATGGGAACCGTATTCGTTTTCCTTACGCTGCTGATCGGCGTAATCTCGTTGATCTCACGCATTATTCAGAAATTCGATATGAAAGCTGAGCAAGCTGCCGGCGCAGCGCAGTCGAGTCATGATAATCTGCTTGAAGTCATTAGCGCCTCTGTCCAACAATACCGTTCCGATCATCCTCGCCGCAAATCATGATCACCACCCTTCAGGAGAAGTTTGCAAATGAATAAGCCGCTCGGAATTACCGAAGTCGCCCTGCGTGACGGCCATCAGTCATTACTGGCCACGCGCATGCGTATTGAGGATTTACTGCCCATCGCAGAAAAGCTGGACAAAATCGGCTACTGGTCGATGGAAATCTGGGGCGGCGCTACCTTTGATTCATGTATCCGTTATCTGGGTGAAGACCCGTGGGAACGCCTGCGCCTGCTCAGTGCTGCCATGCCGAACACCCGTTCGCAAATGCTGTTCCGTGGCCAGAATATTCTCGGCTATCGTCATTATGCCGATGATGTGGTCGATGCCTTTGTCGAACGTGCGGCTGAAAACGGCATGGATGTATTCCGTATTTTCGATGCCATGAACGATATCCGCAACCTGAAAACAGCCGTTCATGCCGCCCTGAAAGTGGGCAAGCATGCGCAGGGCGCGATCTCCTACACGGTCAGTCCGGTGCATACCATGGGCATGTGGATTGATATGGGCAAAGAACTGGAAGATATGGGCTGCCATTCGATTTGCATCAAGGATATGTCCGGTCTGCTGAAACCCTATGCGGCTGAAGAAATTGTGACGCGATTAAAGGAATCCATCGCCATCCCGGTTGCACTGCATTCGCATGCCACCACCGGCATGAGCACATCTGCCATTCTCAAGGCGGTCGAAGCCGGTGTGGATATGGTCGATACCAGCATCTCTTCGATGAGCCACACCTATGGTCACTCGGCCACAGAATCGGTTGTCGCCATTATGGAAGATGAGGAGCGCGCTACCGGTCTTGATTTGAAAGCACTGGAAGAGGTTGCCGCTGATCTCAGGGAAATCCGCAAGAAGTACGACAAATTTGAAGGTTCGTTGCGCGGCATTGATTCCCGCATTCTGGTGGCGCAGGTGCCCGGCGGCATGCTGACCAATCTGGAAAGTCAGCTGGTGTTGCAAAATGCCGATGACCGTTTTGATGAAGTGCTGGCTGAAATCCCCAAAGTACGTGAAGATCTGGGCTTTATCCCACTGGTCACACCAACCTCGCAAATTGTCGGCACACAGGCTGTGTTCAATGTACTCTCGGGCGAGCGTTATCGCACAGTCACCAAAGAAACAGCCGGCATACTCAAGGGCGAATACGGCGCAACCCCCGCTCCAGTTGATTCTGAATTACAAATACAGGTGCTTGAGGGCGGCAAGCCCATCACCTGCCGACCAGCTGACCTGATCGATGATGAAATGGATAAATTGACCCTGAAGCTGAGCAGCAAGGCTGCTGAACAAGGCTTTGAGTTATCCGAACACTTGATTGACGATGTGCTGATTTATGCCCTGTTCCCGCAAGTCGGTCTGAAATACCTCAAGAATCGTGAGAATCCGGATGAATTTGAACCGGCACCGTGGCTGGAACAAGAGGTTGAATTGCCCCCGGCCGTCGCCGAGCGTTATATGATCACGGTCAACGGTTCTGATTATGATGTCGTGGTGACACCCGAAGGCGAAGTGAGTTCGATGCATCCGGCTGATATTGAGCCCTTGCACGCTGCCCCGGCTGCTGCCCCGGCGGTCAATAAACCCGCCACATCAGTTGGCGCGCCCATGGCAGGCACTATTTTCAAAATCAGCGTCACGCCAAATCAGCATGTTGAAGATGGCGATGTCATCCTGATTATGGAAGCCATGAAAATGGAAACCGAAGTGCGCTCCAGCCATAGCGGCACCATTGTCAGTATCGAAGTCAAAGAAGGTGACGCCGTCACCGTAGGACAACCACTGGTCACGATCGCATGAACACCATGGCCGAACTGATGGAAAAACTGTGGCTGACCACAGGTATTGCCAATTTCACATGGGGGCAAGCGCTGATGGTTTGCGTTGGCTTGCTGCTCCTCTACCTGGCTATCGGGAAAAAATTCGAGCCACTGCTGCTGGTGCCGATGGGCTTCGGCGCGGTGCTGAGTAATATTCCGATTGCCGAAATCTCAGGCCCTGAAGGCATACTCGGCATCCTGTATAAAGCAGGTGTGGAAACAGAAATGTTCCCGCTGATTATTTTCATGGGCGTGGGCGCATTAACTGATTTCGGCGCGCTCATTGCCATGCCGCGCACGCTGTTATTGGGAGCTGCCGCCCAATTCGGCATTTTCACTACGCTGATTGGCGCGCTGGCGCTGAATTATATCCCCGGCTTCCATTTTACCCTGGCCGATGCCGCATCCATTGGCATTATCGGCGGCGCAGACGGCCCGACAGCCATCTTTATCGCCTCCAAACTCTCGCCCGATCTGCTCGGCGCGATTGCCGTCGCCGCCTATTCCTATATGGCGCTGGTGCCGATTATTCAGCCGCCAATCATGCGTTTATTAACCACCGAAAAAGAACGCTGTATCCGCATGGAACAACTGCGCCACGTCAGCAAAACGGAAAAAATCGCCTTCCCGCTGACTGTGCTGATTTTGTGTGTCATTTTCCTGCCTACTGCTGCACCGTTGATCGGAATGCTCACCTTCGGCAATCTGCTGCGTGAATGCGGCGTGGTGGATCGCTTGTCCAATTCGGCCCAGAATGAAATTATCAACATCGTGACGCTTGCTCTGGGTTTGTCGGTTGGCTCCAAATTACAGGCCGAACACTTCCTGAATATGGAAACACTCGGTATCCTGTTACTGGGTCTGATTGCCTTTGCGATTGGCACAGCGGCCGGCGTGCTAATGGCCAAGCTGATGAATAAAATGAGCGGCGGAAAAATAAACCCGTTGATTGGCGCTGCCGGCGTATCTGCCGTACCGATGGCCGCCCGCGTGGTGAATAAGGTGGGACTGGAAGCCGATCATCACAATTTCCTACTCATGCATGCCATGGGCCCGAATGTAGCAGGCGTGATTGGTTCCGCTGTTGCCGCCGGTATTTTGCTGGCTGTGGTCGGCGGATAAAAGGATAATCACATCGAGCAGCAGCAAGCATGCTACGTGGCAAGCGCAATACATTATAAATTCCGAACCAGCCAGGTATATGGGGTCGGCATTAGCAACACGGCAGGTGAATTCCGTTACGAGGGCAAGTTTCGTATGGTCAGCGTAAACCTGCAAGCCGGCCAGACACCCAGGCACAGCCAAAGCTATTCAGAGATTGCCTAAAATCCGGCCACTGATTTCATCTGCTGCATGCTGCTTGCAGCAGAGAATATGCCCAGGGAGACGAATTATAGTGATTCATGTTTAAAGCTACCGTCATGCCCGAGTTCTTTTATCGGGTATCCACTCAAGATGCATATTAGAACTGAGGTGGATTCCCGTTTTCACGGGAATGGCGACGACAGGTAGTTCAATTCATGATTGATTATAACACAGGTAAAGTTACTCGCCCGTCTTTGGGCGAGGTGATGCCTGTTTACGAAGTCATCATGACTGAAGCAATGCCTTTGCAGCATCGGCATCGAAATGCTCTTTTTCCACCCGCAAATAGGCCACGTTTTCTTCGATAGCAACACGCGCTTCTGATACGCCGGCCAACGCAAGAAGTTGCGTCTCCAGTGTTTTAGCATCAGCCGTTTTGGCTTCATCCACATGCAACATCACGGCTGAACGCATGCGCGGTGGCTGCATGCCGAATGCCAGAGCAAACCACAGTAAAGCGCCAAGTGAGCAGGCGATGAAAATTCCACTCACCCCAAACTGGCCCAGCAGCACGCCACCGCCTGCGCCGCCAACAAAGGCTCCGAGAAACTGGCTGGTTGAATACACGCCCATGGCAGTTCCCTTGCCGTCCACCGGTGCAATGCGCGATACCAGTGAGGGCAGCGTGGCTTCCAACACATTGTAGGCAATAAAGAACAATAACAATCCGGTAATAATACCAACCCAGCCATGAGACAATGCCAAAACGGCAGCAGAAAGCGCAATCAGGGCGATGCCGGCCAGAAAAACCGGTTTCATTTTTTTGTGCTTTTCAGCAATAATCACCATCGGAATCATGAGCGCCATGGCAATCAGCAAGGTGGGTAAATAAACCCATGAATGATGCAGGACAGGCAGTTCTAACTGATCGCGAAGCACGAATGGCAGGGCGATAAACATGGCGGTCATAATCGAATGGAGAATCAGGATACCGATATCCAGCCGCAATAGTTCAATATTTCGTATTGCTGCGCCCAACTGGGCCGGGATGGTTTCCGCATCTCGGTGAACAGAACTATGCTCTGGCGTTGGAATAGCAGTATGCAGCACCACAATCGCGCCTACAGCCAATACTGCCGTCAGCCAGAAGATACCATTCACGCCAATCGCAGCATCCAGCCACGGCCCGAGAATCAGGGACACCGTAAACGACAAACCAATGGACATGCCAATCATCGCCGTGGCTTTGGTGCGAATCTCTTCACGCGTCAAATCAGCCAGCAAGGCCATCATGGCAGCAGCAATCGCGCCCGCACCCTGCAAGCCTCGGCCAATAATCACGCCCCAGATATCATGCGAAGAAGCAGCTACCACGCTGCCGATGGCAAAAATAATCAGCCCCGCCGTAATCACCGGCTTGCGCCCGATCCGATCCGATAACATGCCAAATGGAATCTGAAGCAGCGCCATCGTCAAACCGTAAGCACCGAGAGCCAGACCGATCAGCATCGGTGTCACGCCATCAAGATTTTCTGCATACAGTGCAAAGACCGGCAAGATAAGAAACAGACCCAGCATGCGCAGGCTATATATACCTGCCAGTGAAAAGACGCTTCGACGTTCAACGGTATTCATAGATGACCCTTTTGTGTTGTACAGAATCCGCATGACTCATCATGCGGCGCGTATCATATCACTGCCGCGCCCGAATAGGAAAAACCGGAAGTCACCATACCAAGTAATGTTCTGGCTCAAATCAATAGGTCATCTTGTGAATGAATCAAATCACAGTCCGACCTCAAAACGCAACAGGCCAACATTAGCTGTGGGAATAGTCGCATCACCGCTGGGATTTTGAATGATTTGAAAGGACGGCTGAATGGCCAGCCACGGGGTCAGCACCAGCCGGTAGGTCAACTCCAGCGTGGTTTCGGCATTCAGGTGCGTATCGGCGCGGGCAACTGCAATACCGATATCATCTTCATCACGGCTGGGAATCAGGCAGTGCAGGTGCAGGCCGCCGCCGATATAGCGCGTTACCGTATTGCGTGCTGCAGGCGCCCAGCCAAATTGAAGAAATGCGCCGATGGTCGAATCACCGTCAAAGTGCATCAGTTCCTGATCAATCACGCCGTACAAACCATAATCATTGTTATAGGTACGTGCGCCGACTGTGATATCAGCTGAATGATTCCAGTAGCCCAGTTTATAGCTGCCGGTATCGGAACTAAAACCGGCTTCGACAATCATCAACTTGCCTTCGGAAGCGTGTAGCGCGCGCGTAGACGGATCACCATCATAGATAGCTGACTGCACATAGCTATTGTCGTTTGGCGCCACCCGCACCCGCGCTGTCAGCCCTGCTTTCGGGAAGATAGATAAGGCCACATTGGCCGACATATCCGGCCCGATGCCGAATGAACTGTTGATAAATAATGAACCATAATCCGACACATAGAATTCAGAGTTCAGGTCATGTAATCCGAGCAATATTGATACCAGCCCATCGGCGAACACCTGTTCATACCACGCTTCCTGCACCAAAAAATTATCCGGTGCTTCGATATTACTGGCCGTCTGCAAATCACCAATCACATTACCGCTGGGGTCACCACCATGATTGCGCAGGCCATATACAAACAGCGTGCCGCCCGACCACAAGCCCATTTTCTCAGAATCAAAGGTAATCGACAAATCGAGATTATCTTCATAAATAACATTATTGCCGCCCGGCGTCCCACCGGAAAAATCGCGTACAAATTCGCCCGTATAAGCGCCTTCGATGGTGATGCCGCCATCATCCAGCGATTGACGAACACCGCCCCAGTTTCCGCTAATGCCCTGCCAGTTCAACAGCCCTGATTCATGGCCATGCAGCGCCGCCTCTTGCTGCGCAGGCGAAGGCTGCCCCGGAAAACCGGGACTATCAGCCAGTCCCACCTGCGGCATCATTGTCATCGCACAGCAGAGCAAACCCCAAATAATGCGCTCATGTTTCATTTTTAGCCTCCGAAATCTAAATCAAAGGCTTTCACCCGCCGTTCCTGTACATCCATGTGCCCACGGCATTCGGGCATCCTGCCCATCACAGATGATGCAGAGAGAAAAAGCAAAACCAACTATCCTGTTCATTTTCATTCATGCCTTTGACTTTCCTCTGTGCTCTCTGTGTACTCTAATGGGATGGTCCGTCCCGCTCCCATACGGCATCGCAATGTGCCAGAATAAACGAGTCCGGTAGGACACACGATATTCACAAGGAGCGAGACGGCCATGAGGAATTATAGAGCAGAAGAAGTGATAACGGTAGTTGGAATTGATTTGGCGAAGCAGGTATTTCACCTGTTTGGCGTGGATAAACAGGGCAAGATAGTACTGCGCAGGCAGATCAGACGTGCTTGGCGGCTCACGCTTTGGAGTTACTATGCGACTCCCGGAATTGTCAAACTTCGGATGCCTCCCCAGCAGAGCTGGGGGATCTCCCTTTTTGTTTAGATTTTGAAGTTATTTAAAAATACTTGCGAATAAAAAGTGATAGAATAGTGTCACTATTATGAAAGTAGAACTTGTAACCACATTAAAGCGTCAGGCAACGACTATCTTGGCTGATTTACACGAATCTAAAGAACCTGTTTTAATCACTGAACACGGTCGACCATCGGCTTATCTTGTTGATGTTAAGGACTTTGAGTTTATACAAAATCGTATGTGTATACTGGAAGGTATAGCTCGCGGAGAAAGGGCTGTGCTGGAAAATAAAACTTACACACAAGAAGAAGCCAAAGAGTCTATGGGCAAATGGCTCAGGTAATTTGGACTGACCCTGCCTTATCTGATCTTGATGAAATTGCTGGCTATATCGCACTTGATAATTTCCCCGCCGCCCAGCAACTGGTTCGCCGGGTCTTTTCGGATGTTGAACGCCTTGAACAGTTCCCGGAATCATGGCGCATCCCTCCAGATTTGGCAGATTCACTGTGCCGGGAAGTTGTGGTTGAGCCATGCAGAGTTATTTACCGCTATGATAAAAGTGAAGATAAAGCGTATGTCCTTCATGTCATGCGGTCTGAAAGACAACTTCGAAAATATTTAATTGGTAAATGATCGAAAAGAGAAGGCTAAGGATACTCTGAAAAACTCAGAGTATCCTTGCGACCCACGGACGGGTCGCCAATATCAAACATGTAAGTGGTTGATATTGTGAGAAAAGGAAAAATAACATTTTATCCTTTTTGTTCTGAACCACTTCCCCAAACAACAAAACGACCGATTGCATACGCAGCCGGTCGATTGTTAAAGCAGATAAATCAGTGAACGTGTTTTTTGGCCTTCTTGAGTTTGGCTTCAGCTTCCGCCTTGCGCCCTTCAGAATACACCGGACGATCGGCAACGGCAGGCAGATCAATCACTTTTTGCAGATAGGGAACGGCTTTTTTGTATTCCTTCTCTTCCAGCCAGTAATCACCCATGAAATAATTGGCATCCATATCATCGGGTGCAACTGCTTGCGCTTTGGTCAGATATTCCAGCGCCTTGTCATCATCACCGAAACCAATAAAACCGCCCGGCACCATATAATAAAAACTACCCAACGTGGTATAAACGGAGCCATGCAGGGCATTGGCATCAATCTTTTCAGCCGCCAACAACAGATCGCGCCCCTGCTCCATTTGCGGCATGGCATTGAACATCGAACTCATGCCCCCCATCGCGCCAGCATAACCGGCCCGGATAATGGCTTCCCAAATCTTCGGTTCAGCCCGATCCGCATATTTGGCTGATAATGCAGCTGCCTTATCCACCAGAGCCTTAAACGTTGCTTCCTTCTGATCATCGGCTGTCTTGTAGTTGGCCTGCGCCCATTCATGCTGCAACACCAACACCGAATCTTCGACTTCACCAGCCCATGCCAAAGTCACCATCAATCCGCTTGCGATAACCATCGCCATTATCCATTTAGTTATCTTCATCTGTCTCTCCTTTATTGATTTACAAACCAAACAAAACTTTTTTTACCACAGAGGAAAGTCAAAATCAAAAGGCCGGAAAAGGATTGACTATAATCATTATCTCGGTTGTGCTTCTTATTATCTTTTTGGTTTTACTCTGTGTAACTCTGTGCCCTCTGTGGTGAATGCTTTTGACTATTGCGCTTTTGCAAACTTCCGGGCAATGCGATTCTGTGCAGCCAGCGCTTTATCGACAAGGCGCGGAAACAACACATTAATGCGCACAAATAACGCCTCCGGGAAACCAAAGTAAATGTCTTTGCGATCATTATTGATGGCTGCAATGATTTTATTCACCACATCCTCCGGCGCATCCATATTCATCTTGGTAGCTTCGCCCATCTTCATCACCGCATCGGAATTCATCGGCGTTTTCACTGCGCGCGGCGCGATATAGGTCACCTTGATATTGGTATCGGCCAGTTCGCGACGCAAGGCTTCAGAAAAGCCACGCAGGGCAAATTTGGTGGTCGAATACGTCGTAAAATAGGCAAAACCAATCGAGCCGAAAATCGAACCTACATTAACGATACGTCCTGAATTCTGCGCCTGCATGGAGGGCAGAATCGCTCGCGCCAGCCACATCGGGGCCAGCAAATTGACTCGCATCATCAATTCAATTTTGTCCGGGTCTTCATCCTCATAAGCGGCAAAACTGTTGATACCGGCCAGATTAATCAGCACATCAATACCGCCCAGCAATTCCCGGCATTCATCGCATGCAATCCTGCACCCCTCGGCGGAGGACAAATCGCCAGCCACAGGAAACGTACCTTCCAGTCCCGCAGCCACCTGATGCAGAGCATCGGCATTGGCATCCACCAGCGCCAGCGTCGCCCCTTTCTTTTTCAGCTCACCAGCCAAAATCCGGCCCATGCCACCGGCCGCACCGGTCAGGACAACGCGTTTTCCTTTCACTTCCATCTTATGATTCCTCCAACCGGACTAATGGTAAACTGCGAAAAATATCGCCGTACAGTTTATAGAACATTTTAGCGCCATGTACTACCGCCTGTCTGTCCACTTCTTCGTCCAGCTTATTCATCAATCCCTCATAAAAATCGACGTGACCGATATCCAGCGAACCGTGCGAGTTCAGGTATGAAAATGCCGTTTTCGGTAAACCCAGACTCCGCTCGATTTGACTGGCTGCATTGGTCGCAAGCGCCACGCTGGTACCTTCGAGCACCAACACCATGCCGAAAAATCCAGCCGGATTATTGCGGTAGATGGTATCGTAAGCATAAGACACCATCAGTTCAGTCGCCGCCATCGGCGTTTCGCTACGCACAGCGTCCTTATCAGCGCCGCAGGCTGCGATATCATTGAGAATCCACTCCTGATGACCCATCTCTTCTTCAATATATTCGCCAATGGCTTCGCGCAGCCATTCCAGCCGCTCCGGCAATCGTCCGCCGGTCGCCATCAATAACGGCACCGTATGTTTAACATGGTGGTAGGCCTCTCCCAAAAAGGCCAGATAACTCTCGCGTGATAATTCTCCCGCCGCACCCATGCGGATAAACGGGATGGATAATAAATCATTGCGCTCAGCTTCTGTCGCTGCAATCAATTCATCATAAAACGCCATTTACGTTCTCCTGATATAATAAATTTATTTTTTCGGCATAAGCCTTGAAAATATGCTCTCTTCTCGGTCTGCCCGTTCCCGTCCATAAACCATTGGCCACGCTGAACGACTCGTCTGCCGCCAGCCATGCTGAAACGCCGGCATAATCCGGCAGGCGCGCATTAGCGGTTGCTACAGCTTGCTCCACTTGTTCGGGCTCCACCCGTTCGGAATCGACACCTTGCCGCGCCACGATGACAGCAACATTAAACGGGCGCGCCTCTCCGAACACGCAGCATTGAGCGATAGCCGATTCAATGGATAATTCCCTTTCCACCCATTCCGGAGATACATTTCGACCGAATGCAGTAATAAAAATATGTTTCTTGCGGCCGCTGAGAAACAGGAAACCATCATCATCGAGATAACCGATATCGCCGGTCGCCCAGTAATCACCCTCACCATGCGGCGCATCACCCAGGTAACCGGAAAACAGGGAACCACGCACCAGAATTTCACCATCATCGGCGAATTTCAATTCAACATGCGGCAACGGCTTGCCGACGCTACCCTGCCTGCAATCGTTTTTGCTGTTCACTGCCACCACGCTGGCGGCCTCTGACAGGCCATAACCTTCAAATACCGGCAAGCCGAGCGTCTCTGCCCGTTCCAGCAGTACAGGCGATACAGAAGCACCACCAACGGCAATATAACGCAAGCCGAGTGGACATTGCATGCCCTGCTCGACTGCGGCAATCAGCGCATGCAACATCTGGGGAATCATAATACAGGTGGTCGCAGCAAAACGGTGCAAGGCAGCCATAAATTGCCCGATATCCAAACCTGCCGCGCCACTCATGCCAACACCGGCCATACCCGGCGCAACAATCGTGGCGCCAGCCAGCAGCGGCGCATACAGGCCGCCGATATTTTCCAATAGGGTGGCATAAGGTAGCAGTGACAAATGCCGATCATCACGACAAGCGCTGGTCGATTCAGCCAGCGAGGTTGCCACGGTTTCCATGGCGGCCTGTGTTAAACAAACGCCTTTGGGTTCGCCGGTGGAGCCGGATGTAAATGTAATTTTTGCGCAATCCGGCGGCAGTGCTACAGAGGGCGTCGTGATCGCAATCAGTTCAAGCGCTCCGGAGAGCTTTTTCGACGGCAGTTGTGTAATAGATAGACCGCCCACCAACGTAGCAATCGAATCCGGCCTGTCTGTGATGATGGCATCAACGCCTGCATGTACCAGCAAATGACCAATCTGGGTCGGTGAAAAAAAATGCGGCACCGGTATCAGGGGGATTCCGGCCCGGATACAGGCCAGGTCAGCTACAGCCCAGTGCGGCAAATTATCAGCGGCCAGCGCCAATGCGGATATGCCCGCTTGGCCGAGTTCGCCCGACAACGTAGATACCGCATCCAGTAGCTGTTGATATGTAAGTTGATTCTTGCCGGAATCCAGCACAATGCGTTCAGGCTGTTCAGCGGCGAAACGCTCCAGCGCAGCAAGCACCTGGCTCAATCGTAATTCCCGCTTGTAGCATCTTTCCGGACAGCATCTTTCAAGCCTGCTTCTTCAGCCGCCGCCCAGGTATCACGCAAATTAGCCCACAACTCCTGCAAGATATCATGCCCCTGCTTGATATCACCGAAACAAACCACCGGATGACCCAGGTAATAGCTCCCCCACTTGGCGACTTCTTCGGGCGGCAACATATTCTCATCCGCCGCCATCAATTCCCAAATATCCAGCCCCAGACGGCGGAAAGCGTTACGCATGCGCGACACGCCCGTAAACACCAGCCAGCGGCATCCTAACGATCGCATATAGGCCGTGCCGCCAACCAGCGCCATGCGCGCATCGCCCGGTTCAGCTTCGGCCAGATTACCCACTTCGATAATTTCAGAGCGTTTGACCGGCTTGCCGAGATAGCGTGAAATCACATCCTCAATCGGATCATCCAGATAGTTTTCAAGAAATAAACGTTCCTGTCCGGCCAGACGAAAGCCCATCACTGCCCTGAATTCTCCGGCAGCATTGCTCACTCGCATGATTTTTGGCATGAACGTATCAACATTGGCGCCATAGGCGCGGGCATAGGTATCCCGGATAAAGCCGGTGGCCTGGCCCCAATCGTCATCACCCGGCTTAATAACATCAAACAAAGAAGCTTCTCCCAGATATTGGTTATACAAAGGATATGAGCGTATGCTAGCAAACAAGACATACAGACAGGAAGTGACAATCGTCACTTCCTGTCCGGTCACTGATTAATATTCCCGCAGCATCTGCTCGTATTCGGACAATGAACGCTCAAAGGCCGGACGCTCAAACAGCCGATCCATATAAGCTTCCAGATTATTCCACGGAGCAGTATCCACGCCAATCGATTCCAGACGCCACAGGATCGGCATCAGGGTCACATCGGCCAGCGTGTATTGCTCGCCAATAAAATATTCCTGACGACCAAGGTATCCATCCAGCGATCCGAGATAGGTCTTGATTTTGGCTACGGCGTCTTTCTTCTTGCGCGGATTCTGGGTCTCGGCATACAGCGGATACAATTCGCGTTCCAACTGCAATACGGCCAGACGCATCTGGGCGCGTTCAGCCGGCGAACCCGGTTTCAGCGGCGGGTGTGGATAACGTTCATCCAGATATTCATTGACCACGGCAGATTCAAAAAAGACGATATCCCGATCAATCACCGTCGGCAGCTTGCCATACGGATTGATTTTCAGAAAATCAGCCGGCAAGTTGCCTGCTTCCAGTTCGGTGGTTTCAACCGGCAGCTCCTTTTCAGCCAATACGATCCGGGTACGATGCGAATTCGGACAATGCGGATCGGAATATAGTTTAACCATTGAAACCTCCAAAAAAAGAAAAGCATGCTATCTCAATACCAAGCCTGCCAAAACGGTGGCGCACTATAGCGCCGTCACTGAAAAAATAAAGCTTTTTATGTTTTTCCTTGTAATTCCAATAACTTATGTCATTCTCTTGATTGGAGGTAGTGGATAGCTTTCTCCACCGATTGCGGTAGAGGGGTTGTGTGAGCCAGATGTGCACTGATCGCAGAAGCAAGCCGACATCCTGTACCATGGCTCTGGTCTCGGCTCCACGGCGCTCTGGCATGTGTGAAATTATGCAGCCCCCCCTGAGCATCACACAGATAATCTGTGAGCATCTCATTCGTGCCATGGCCACCCGTAAGTAGCACAGCACATTCAAACCTGTCGGCCATTGCTTTAGCCGTTGCGGCGGAACGTTCACAGTGTTCACCCATCAAAGCATCGGCTTCATCAAAATTGGGGGTAATCAATGTCGCCAGTGGCAACAGCGCCTGCACCAGCGTGTCGATAGCGCCTGTATCCAATAACGGCCTGCCACTGCTGGATGCCAGCACCGGATCAATCACCAGCGCCCCCTGATGTAGTTGAGATAACAGGGCAGAAATCAGGGCGATGTGTTCAGCATCAAGCAGCATGCCTGTCTTGACCACGGCTACATCGTAATAATCGAATACGGCATGTATTTCTGCATCCAGTTGCGCCAGTGAAACAGCTTCAATTCGCGTCACAGCCAATGGATTTTGCGCCGTCAGCGCCGTGATTGCCGAGCAACCATGCACGCCCAACGCCTCAAACACGCGCAAATCAGCCTGAACCCCTGCCCCGCCGCAGGAATCCGACCCCCCGATCGTCAGGCAAACCGGACGGGAAACCGACAAATCACTCATACCCTGTTCCACAACGCAACCAATTCAGAAGCTCTGGATTGAATATCTTCAGCTGCAAACAGGCCGGAAATCACCGCCGCACAATCTGCCCCTGCCGCTTTCACCTGCACAATATTTTCAGCCGTGATACCGCCAATGGCGCAGACATTGGCCTCGGGAAACATGGCGCGTGCTTTGGCTAATCGATTCAGACCAATCTCCGGCACTTCCGGTTTCGATCGTGTCGCCCACACCGCCCCGAACGAGACATAATCAGCGCCGTCTTTTAAGACCGATTGAGCGAATGCGGCATCGGCCCGACATGTAATACCAATGCGAAAATCATCGCCCACTCCATTTCTGAGTTGAATCAGATTGGGGGCATCATCCCGGCCCAGATGTACTCCATCAGCACCGGCATCACATGCCAGCGTAACCGAATCATTGATGATCAAATGCGCACCATAATCGCGGGTCAGGACACGCAATGCTTTGGCGCGTTTTAACTGCCGCTTATACCCCTGTTTCTTATCTCGAAATTGCACCCATCGCACACCGCCTTTCAACGCAGCTTCAGCTTTTTCCAGCAAGTCTGTCGTTGCCAAATCCGCTGGCAAAATGCCATAAATGCCGGCCAGACGATGGTTTCCCGTCAAACCGTCAGCCATCAATCAGTTTCAGCAGATCGGTGAACTCAGGCAGAGACACAACACGATCGGCATATTCCGATGGCACATCCTGATAGCCGTGTTCGGCAAATGCGACCGTATGACAACCCGCATTAAATCCGGCCTCCACATCAAAACGCGTATCGCCAACCATCACCGTTTCGGATGCATCCACGCCCATGGCCTTGCAACACTGCCACAACATATCCGGCGCCGGCTTTTTGGCAAAGCCATCTTCAGGTGACAGTGCCAGCGTCAAATACGGCGTTAAACCCAGTGCATCGAGCACTTTGATACGCGCCTTGGCCGGCTTTGCTGTCACGCATGAAAACGGAATATTTTTGGACTTAAGTGCATCGAGCACGGTCATCACACCGGGAAATGGCTTGCCGAAATCAGCCGGATGCTGTTCATAAATATCTGCGAAAGCATGGTATAATGCCATGGTTTCTTCATGCTCCATTGGCAGGCCCAACACATTGGAAGCCAGCTTATGTGCCCCGCCACCAACATGCGGTTGCGTCTGGGCCAGCGTTAAACGCAGTTCATAGCCCAATGATTCAAGCGCCCGATTGGCATTGGCCTGAATATCAGGCAGCGCATCCACCAACGTGCCATCCAAATCAAAAATAAACGCCTTAGGTGTTGTCATAGTCTCCCCTTATCGCCATATCTATTTCTTTACGTACTTCGTTGTTTTTCTCTGTGGCCGCGCACTGCCCCAGAAAGCAGGTAATATCGTTCCCGCTCTGCGCACTGGATAAACGCCCCAGCGCCCATGCCGCATGGCCACGAATCAACGGCTCATCATCTCCGCACACCTGCATCAGATTATCCACAAACGCAGCATTGCCGGAATTCCCCATGGCGATACATACATTGCGCAACAACCCGCGCCGTCTGGTTCGTCTGATCGGTGATTTCCGGAAGCGACGGCGAAAACCATCCTCATCCAGACGCAACAGGCTAGCAAGATCAGGCAGATGATTCTCCCCCCTTGCTTTAAGGAGATCATCATGGGCAGGTGTATAATTGGCATGCCCGTTCCAGGGGCAGACCATCTGACAGTCATCGCAACCGTAAATCCGGTTCCCCATCAAGGAGCGCAGCCGATGCGGTATAAACCCGTCGAATTCGATAGTCAGATAGGAAATACACAAACGCGCATCCACCACATAGGGTGCAACAATGGCTCTGGTCGGGCAAACATCCATACAGGCCGAGCAAGTGCCGCAATGATTCCTTGCCGGCTCATCTGGCTCGATTTCCGCCGTAGTGAAAATCTCGCCGAGCAGAAACCATGAGCCCAACTCACGATGAATGGTCAACGAATGTTTTCCCTGCCAACCCAGTCCTGCCGATTCAGCCAGGGCGTGTTCCAAAACAGGTGCGGTATCGACAAACACCCGCTGATCATGTTTACCCAGCAGCACATCCAGTTCAGCAGCCAACGCCTTGAGCCGCTTTTTCATCACATCATGATAATCCTCGCCATGTGCATAAGCGGTAATAACGCCAGAATCGGAAGCCCCACAAGCTCCACCCAATGTGTATGCCGGAGGCGTATAGGCCATGGCCACCGTGATAACCGAACGTACTCCGGCCAGCATGGATTCAGGGCTTTTACGACGTTGCAGGCGTATCTCTTCCGCCATCCAGCCCATCTCACCCTGCATATCCGAATCAACCCAGTCCTGCAGCGCCTGACGATGTACATAATCAACATCCGGCTGCGTCACCCGGCATAGTACAAAACCGTGTTTGTACGCCTTATCCGGAAGTAAGGATTTTATGCTGCTCATTTCCATGTCTGTATTATGATACACCAATCAAGCTGCTTCAGCGATGGATGGCATAGCTATGCCAGTACAAGCAGCAGACCGCCAGCTTACAAAACAAGTGGTGAACATTTAGTCAAAATAGCCATCAGCTCTTTGTTGAGCATCATCCATGGAATTCTGGGTGCGCGCGATTGCCTCATCCAAATCCTCATCAGCAGATACAACAACCGGCTCACCGAACACAAATACGCCGCGTGTAAACGGTTGTGGGATATAAAAATGATCCCATGAATTGATGCGCCAGTGACGTCTGGTCGCGTAGCAAACCGGAACAATCGGCAGTCCAGCTTTCATGGCCAGCTGAACTGTGCCTTTCTGTACTTTTTCACGCGGCCCTTTGGGGCCATCCGGCGTGATTGCCAGATGTCTGTTCTCATCTTTCACGGCTCTAAGCATTTGTAGCATGGCGCGAGCGCCACCTCGCGTGCTGGAACCGCGCACCGTTTCAATACCAAGCAAATGCATGGTATCGGCAATAAAGCCGCCATCCCGATGCGATGAAATTAGCATATAACCATGCCACAACCCTCTGGACAGGCGCGGGATCATCAGCATACGGGCATGCCAGAAGGCATACAGATTCCGCTGCGGATCATCCGGATCATAGGGTTTGCCTACTGTCTGCCAGCGAATGGTATTGACCAGAAACAGATAAATCAGCTTAATCAGGCGAGGCAGTAGCCAGATGAGCAGGCGATCTTTCATACCTACTCTGCTTCTGCTCCGGATGCTTCGACACGGCTGTCAAACTGCAAATGATACAACTCGGCATACAAACCGCCTTCAGCCAGCAAATCCGCATGCCTGCCCATTTGAACAATATTACCTTCATCCAGCACAACAATCCGGTCAGCATGGCGAATAGTAGACAGGCGGTGGGCAATCACAATCACTGTGCGCCCCTGCATCAGTCGATCAATGGCCCGTTGAACCAGTCGTTCCGACTCCGTATCCAGCGCACTGGTCGCTTCATCCAGAATCAGAATCGGTGCATCCTTCAACAAGGCTCTGGCCATCGATAAACGCTGACGCTGGCCACCGGAAAGAATGACACCACGCTCACCAATCATCGTATCATAACCCTGCGGCAGCTTTTCGATAAACTCATGCGCATTGGCAGCTCTGGCTACGGCCTCCACCTTCGCCTGATCAATCGTTTCATGACCATAGGCGATATTGTTGAGCACCGTATCGTTGAACAGGATGATTTCCTGTGTCACCAGCGCAATCTGGCTACGCAAAGAGGCCTGCGTCAAGTCACGCACATCCATATCATCAATGGTGAGACGGCCTGCCGTGACATCCATGAATCGGGGTACCAGATTCACCAGCGACGTTTTACCAGCGCCACTGCGACCAACCAGCGCCACCACTTCACCGGCAGCTACCGAAAACGTAATAGCATTAAGTACCGCTCTGTCCGTACCCGAATATTTCAAGCTCAGTTGCTCAAACCTGATTGCGTTGGAGAATGGCGACAGTTCGCGCGCCTGTTCATGATCTTCCACCTCAATCGGTTCATCCAGCAATTCGAAAATACGCTGGCTGGCCGCCAGCCCCTGCTGGATATCATTATTGGCGCGCGACAATCGCTTGACCGGTTCATAAAGCATAATTACTGCCGCCAGGAATGACACCAGCGTACCGGCTGTCGTTTCGCCTGATGCCACGCGCATACCGCCATACAGCAACACACCGGCAATACCGAAACCGGCCAATAACTCCATAATCGGAAACGACAGCGCATTGACCCGGAACACCTTGAGTTGATGCGAAAAGAAATCGCCGGTTAATTTCCGGAAGCGGCCCTGCTCATACTCTTCCATGCCGAAGGCTTTAACCACTCGAATGCCGCCCACCGTTTCCTCCAGCAAACTGGTCAAGTCGCCCATGGCGGCCTGACCATCCAGAGTGGCGTGGCGCATTTTACGCCCGAAACGTGCAATCGGATAAATCACAGCCGGAAACACCAGCATGGTAATCAGCGCCAGCAACCAGTCCTGCACAAACACCACGCCAACCAGAAATACAATTGAAATCGCATCGCGCATTAACGCCGTGACAGCGGTACTAACCGCCGCCTGCACCAGTGTTACATCATAAGACAAACGAGCCAGCAGTTCACCTGTTTTACGGTGGGCGAAAAAGGACAGCGATTGTGACGATAAACGTCCATACAACAGATTGCGCAGATCAAAAATCACCTTCTGGCCAATATAACCCATCGTGTACGCCTGTCCGAAATAGGCCGCGCCTTTGATCAGATAGAGTACAACCACCAGAGCTGGAATAATATAAATCAGTTGCCCGTTTTTGCCGGACAGCGCTTCATCCAATACCGGCTTTAACATCCAGGCCATCGCAGCCGTACAGGCTGCCAGAATAATCATGCAGACAATGGCAATGCTTAAACGGCCTTTATAAGGCATCAGGAAGGCAAGCAGGCGGCGGTACAGATCCATTGATGAGTATGTAGTGGATGGCATTGTTTAGAACGCCTGCATATCAGGCATCACAACCACATCGGCTGAACTGGCCAATGATTTGACAGGGGATAGAGCACCGGGATTTTCAGCTTTTTTCAAGCGGCCCATTTTGCGAAAGAAATTGACACTTCCATTAAACAGCGCCGTCGCTAACTGGGCCTGATGCTTTTTGCTTATAAGCTTTTTCTCCCGACTCGGGTTGGAGATATAATCCAGTTCAACCAGCACGCTGGGAATTTCCATTGCCCCGAGCACAAAAAACCGCGCCCGTTTCGGTTTGCCGTATTTGATCGGGCCGACTTTTTTTAAACGAACCAGCATTTCTTCAGCCAGAATTTGCGAACTGTTTAAACTGTCGCGCCGAAACATATCGCCTAGAATCCGGCTTACCAGCGGATCATCGGCCTGTTCGACAGCCGCCACGCCGCCAATTTCATCCGCTGCATTTTCCTTGGCTGCCAAAGCTCTGGCCGCCCTGCTCTGGGTCGCCCCCCGTTCAGACAACGTATAAGCGCTCGCACCTTTTACCGTCCGTGTTCGTACAGAATCGGCGTGGATACTGATCATCATATCGGCGTGCATTTTTCGAGCCAGATAAACCCGCCGTCTGAGCGGTACAAAATAATCACCTTTACGAATCAATACCGCCTTCATACCGGGTTGCTTATTGATTTTACGCGCCAGCTTCTTCGCTACCGCCAGCGTAACATTTTTTTCCAGGACTTTATGCGGTCCGATCGCACCCGGATCTTCACCGCCATGACCTGCATCAACTGCAATGATAATGCCCTGTTTGCGGTGACCGGCGCTGAGCGCGGAAGGCCTGTGTGTTTTTTCCGGCCGCATCAAATCAACCACCAGCCGGTACGGCTTACCATGGAGCGGCTTCAGCAAAAACGAGCGCGGCTGCACCTTTTCCTTCACATCGACAACCATGCGTAACCCATTATTTTTGGAACTGCCGTGGCGAATGCTCTTGATGACAGGGTCAGGCAGGGCCAGTTTTTTGAGATCGGCTTTCAGGCTGCTCTGTTGCATATCAATGACAATACGCTCCGGCTTATGCAGACGGAACACTTTATATGCCATATTCTGATTCAAATCAAAGACCAGACGCGTGTGATCCGGTGCAGTCCACAAGCGCACATCACGTACGACAGTGACACCGGCTGCCGATGCCATGGAGGAACACAACAGTAGTGTAGATAAGAAAATTAGCGTCAAGTCTCTTAAATTCATGATGAGGCAATACTCACAGTGACAGCTATCTTTGCAAGAGGCTGACGGATCAAAGCGACAGTTAGCTCACCCTGCCATAGCTGTCATCAAAACGCTGGATATCGTCTTCGCCCAGATATTCACCCACCTGGACTTCGATCAATTGCAATGCCACTTTGCCGCGATTCTCCAGACGATGGGTTTCACCAATCGGAATATATGCACTGCCATTTTTGGCAATCACCTTGTTTAAATCGCCACATGTGACGGTAGCTGTACCGGCTACGACCACCCAATGCTCGGAACGATGCTGATGGGCCTGCAAACTTAAACGCGCGCCGGGAAGCACCTCAATGCGTTTAAGCTTATATCCCTGTCCCTTGTCTTCCAGCACAGTATAGCTGCCCCAGGGGCGGCGTACGGTGACATGTTCGAGATGATAGCTGCCATGATCGCCCTGTTTCAGAGTGTCGACAATATCGCGAACGCGCTGGCTTTCGCCCCGCTTGCATAACAAAATAGCGTCCGGCGTTTCTACTGCAATAATATCTTCCAGACCCACCGCAGCGATAAGATTCTTTTCGCTGCGCAACAATGAACCTTTACAGTCAATCGCCAAAACATTGCCACTGATATCATTGCCATCCGAATCATGTGGCGCAATTTCATGTACAGCATCCCAGCTGCCCACATCAGACCAGCCAATATCCGCTGAAACCAGCGATACAATATCTGATTTTTCCATCACGCCGTAATCAATCGAAATATCCGGCATTTGATCGAAACCGCTGCGAATCACCTCCTGCCATGGTTCTCCATTATTCCAGCGCGTTCTCATTTGACTGAGCAGGGAATAGACATCAGGCAACAGCTTTTCGATCTGGCCCAGTATAACGGAACATTTCCACACAAACATGCCTGAATTCCAGTAATAGTTACCATCATCAAGCATTTTTTGCGCGTTCTCCAGATCGGGTTTTTCAACAAAGCGCATGACTGAATGCAGGCTGCTATCACTCTTTTCCGTCTGAATATAACCAAAACCGGTTTCAGGATGTGCCGGGACAATACCAAACGTCACAATGCGTCCGGATTCAGCAGCGTGAACCGCCGTTTTCAGGCAGGCCTGAAAAGCATCCTTTTTGGTGACAATATGATCGGCAGGCAGCACGATCATCACCGGATCATCATTGCTTAAATCCTGCAATAACGCAGCAGCAATCGCAATTGCCGGCGCTGTATTACGACCGCACGGCTCCAGAATCTTGTTCAGACCGTCCAGTTCGGAAAAGGCTTCACCTGTGGCATGCGCTTCTCCGGTCACCACCCATACATCATCCTGCGCAATCATCGGACTCAAGCGTGCAATCGTTGAGCTGAGCATGCTGTCAACACCATTCAGGTTTAAAAATTGCTTGGGCAACTGTTGGCGGGACAGTGGCCATAAACGACTACCGGAACCCCCTGCCAGCACAACAGCCTTCAAAATTTTTGGCATTTATAACTCCTGCTTTTATAAGTCCATACCGGACTAGTCTGTAAACTTCTCCGTCTGCTGCTTGAACATACGGCTGACCTTCATTGTCGCCAACAGCCAGAGCAGACACAGAGCTATATTGGTACCCACCAGAACCATGGTTGGCAGCGCCATAACGGATATCACAATAAAAATAACGCCACCCTGAATCAGATCTCCGAAACGCGTAAAAAATGTATTGATGGCCAGCATCCCTTCATAACGCGTAAAACGATCCAGGGGTAAAAACAGAACCTGTTTGGTGGTATTGGCAACCGAATAATCAATGCTGTTATCAGCCATTTTCACAATGGCAAACCAGGCCAGTACCGGGAATGCCAATACCGACAGATACATAAACAGATTGATAGCAGCCAGACTGATGAGCGCACCACCAACTCCGATCACACGAAACAAAGGCCGCACCATAAATGCCTGCAGAATCAAGGTAGCAATATTCACATAGAGGTAGAAGCTGGAATAAAACTCTCCAATTTCAGCACCGCTTTTCTCGGCTGTCACAAAGTCGGCAAGAATGAACTCACCGGTGGAGTTAATCAGATTCAGCAACACGACTGATAATGCAATCCAGCGCAGATACGGCACATCAAGAACACGCTTTAGACCGCCAAGCAAATGCTTTATCGATTCGTCATTTGCCCCCTCATGATGATCCTTGCGTAAACCACCTTTGGCACCCGGAATAAGGACTGCGACAATCAGCATCACAATTGCCACCACCATCAACCCATAGGCACCCAGTTCATGATAAAGCGTTTTGGCGATTACCGCGCCGATCATAGCGCCGAGCGAACCGCCAATGGCAATATAAGATGTCAGTTTTTTACCTTTATCGACATTGTGGTAATCACTGACCATAGTCCAGAACTGGGAAATCTGAACCACCGAAAAAATACCCAGCCAGATAAAGAATGCCACCCCGACATCCAGACCAGCGGAACCCAAAAAGTAAAACAAGGCTATATTTGCAGCCAGGAACAAGGTTATGATATGAAACAGCTTGTCGCCTTGCAGGTGCTTTATAACACGGCTGTAGAATGGCACCAAAAACAGCAGCAGTGCTGCCTGACCAGCCAGCGCATAACTCCTGATCTCAGCACTGCCACCATCTAGAATCAATTCCTCACGTACCGGCTTCATCAGATAATAGGCCAGCAGAATCAGAAACAGGCGAATAGCAAAACGAACCGTCGCCTTGCCATCCTCATCTTTCATATCGCCCCAGAATTCACGTATATTCTGCATAACTAGCGAATCACTCCGTCAACTCGAGAACCATCGGCTCAGTCTGGGATGTACGGAAAGGTATGCGTGACCACAGCCAATGCAGGCACGTTTTGTGTTTCATGTTAAAACGGACTACAGGCAACAAAACGCAGGATATGCCCGGACTCCAGTTGAATGCCTTTCGCTGTTAAAGTATTGGCATATTCATTGACTTCCGTTTTTAACGGTTTCCAGTGATGCCCGTCCAGCATCCACAGCTCCAGCAACTCCTCATGCAAAGTTTCAGGCACCTCGGTTCGCCTTGAGTTCTCCTGAATATACTCCACCATCACCGAACCGTTCACAGTCAAATCGGGAGTTTGTGTGGATAATGACCATGAACGCTGTACACAACGCCTTGGAGACTGGCCGGTCGGCAAATATTTTGGTGTCATAGCGCCTTCCACATTTACCTTGAACTCCGCTTTCTTTTTCATCGGCGCATCGAGATTCAGGCGTGCAACAAAATAGCCCCAACCCTGGTCTGTCATATGCAACGATTGGCCATCGACATCAATATAACCATGCCCGTACAGCTCTTTTGGCAGTGGTTCCACAACTGGGGGCAGCGTCGGATCAAATGCCGGAGATGGTTGCCACATATAAGGGCCCTGCAATTTTGCGCCGAGATAATGATCGTGCGCAGTAACATAATGCATCAATGACTCATATGTTTTGGTGAATTCTTCCTCACCGAAAGTCAAAAATGTATCTTTATACACTTCCTTACCTACTACTGCGGCCAGGTTACCAATGCGCGCTTGCATCACCGTGGGTGAAAACCAGCCAAAGGTTTCCTCAGGCCCGTTGGGCTCCATACCCAACAGGTGTTTTAACTTAGTTTCCAGCCTTGCCCGCAATCTGGGGTTGCGCACCGTCTTATCCTTTAACGGATTGCTGGCACCTACATCAGGAGGGAAGAAATACTGGAAATTATCATTAAAAATTCTAAATGGTTTTTCTTGGAGTTTGTTCGCAAAAGGATCATACACGCGACCAAAAGTCAGGTTGTAATCCCATGGAATCACCGTCCATTTTTTACGGGACGGGCTATAATGCAGCCAGTAATTCTTGTTGTAGGTATCTCCATTGGTTACCAGTGCATTTGCTGTAATCCAGTTGAGCACAGATTCATCATCAAAGTATTGTGCCAATACTTTGTCCATATCGCTATCAGCAGCGGAAGAAACAGCCTTTGCCATAGCTCTGAGCATACTGTAATCACCATCCTGAGGCGTGATTTTATCGAAGCATGCATCCATGTTTTCGTTGCTATTCAGGTCACCGCAGTGACTTGCATCATTGGGTTGATAAAAGCCACCGTTAGCATCCAGGTTATTGGCGCTCAGGAACTGTCCACCCATCCATTCAATGGATAAATACAGGCCTGTTTTTTCACCGTGATTAAAGCTTACCCGTGTAAAGTGCACTTCCGGGACTTTTTCTCCCATTGCGGCCAATAGCTTCCAGGCCATCCATTCACGCATCAGCGCCTTGTCGGACGCCATCGACCTGAGCGCAATTCTGCGTCTGCCATACCAGTGCGTGCTTTCCTTATCCAGTTTAATCAGCAGGGATTTCTTTTTGAAAATACGTGTGGAACTACCCAGCACCTTGATGCGCCCCTGCAAATGACGACGCCCGGTTCTCAACCTGATTTCAAAGGATGATTTATCGTACGTATCCTTGCGAAACAATGCTTTCAGATCATCTTTGCCGATACGGACATGAATATCCTCGATTGGAACCCGGTACAAAGCCTGTTCAAGCGCTGCATATGAAAAATTAAATACTTCACCCTTCGATATTCTATCCTGATACTCGACCACACGATCCACGCCGGGCAATTTACCATTATTCGATACTTTGGTGCTTGTCATACCTGTCTTTCTCAAAAATTCCGCCTTGATCCAGCCAGCCTTCTTCTCGGCATTCTGCGGTTTGACCCGCATCCAGCCCTCACGCCACTCAAGCAACGCAACTGCTTCACCCTTGGATACCCAGTCAGTCAATTCAGCAAACTGGATGGCATCCGCGCGTAAAGGCTCAGTACGTAAAGCCTGATAGATTTCCCCGCCCTGAATGGAACCGGCAGGCTTCGCAGGTGCTGCAGCCGCAGCACGATCACTACCTGTCCTGAGCAATAATGTATTGAACACCCAACCTTTTTTTCCACTGGCTGTCATGCGCACCTGGCGCCACTCGCCCTGTTGCGCAATGACTTTTGCCGACTCATTCTTGCCACCCCAGGCAATCACATCGTACTGTTTGCCAGGGCCTGCATGTAAATTTCCTGTTTGCTTAAACGTAAACAACCCGTCTGACAATTTTTCTTTGGCAGTACTCTCCTTGTGCATGAGCGGTGATTCCACCACCTGATCGGAAGCAATCGTAGCTGCAGGTAGAGTAACACCAGCCTTCACCAACGACAGTGAACGGCCATAGACCCAGCCGATGCGTTTACTGACCTGCATTTGAATTCGCACCCAATCATCTTTCCTGGACAATTCCGAGGCATAAGAACCAATGCCGGCCCATGAAATAACATCATATTTGGCATCCGGCCCGGCGCGCATATTTGCTTTTCTGTTGAAGCTAAACAAGTTCCTTTCTGTCGAACCGACCACGGGTTCCGGGTTACTAACGAAATTCACCGATGGTGCAGGATTGACCGCCAGCACCTCAGGCTGCACTGTATGCATAGGCTGGATGTTTGGATTGTGTTTCTGTGCCCTGGATTTCAACGGGTCAGTCATCACCATGGCTGGCTCATTTTCAGGCTTGTCTGTCTGCGAGCTTGCCGTTTCCGGTACTACTGGTGCTTCTGTCACCTGACCGGATAATACTGTTGCAACAGGAAGTTCCCCTCCCGCATTTGCCCGGTTCATCATATTTTTATGCGCCCAGCCAATGCGGCCGCTTGCCTGCATTTGCACCCGCACCCAATCACCTTTTCTGGCCAATTCCAGTGCGTAAGCCCCCGTGCCTGCCCATGCCACCACATCAAATTTACGATCCGGCCCGGCCCGCAGGTTAGCTGTTTTAATAAAATGAACAGCATTGCTGCCTGTTGACTCGGCTTTCGGGCTAACTGTTGCGCTGGCAACTTTAGCATAAACCGGTTCCGGCCTTTGAACTGGCAATTCGGAAGGCTGTTTTGCTTCGATAATCGGGTTCTTTTCTACTGCCTGCACAGCCTGGGGCTGCGACTCTGTTTGTGCTGATATGGCGGGTACTGGCATGGCAGTTGTCTGTTGCGCCGTATCCAACGACCGAAGTGCGGCTGCATCTATCCAGCCTGTACGCCCACCGGCCGGCATGCTCACTTTCAGCCAATCACCCTGTCGCCCGACTGCTTCAACGCGGGCGCCATTTCCAACCCAACCCAGGACATCATACAAAGAGCCGGGGCCGGTCCGAATCGTTGTGGTTTTGATAACCTGATGCATACCACTGGCGCGTACCGAGGCCACCGATGGCGGAACAGGCTTCATCTCATCTGCTACGGCATCCGCCTGCGCTGCAACACGATTGGTAGCCGGTTCTGTTTGCGGGTGCATTGGCGCAGGTTCTGTAACGTCAGCTTCAGATGGTGCAACCGGTTCAGAAATTGCCGGTTCGGGAGCAGCGATTTCAACAGTTTGCGTTTGCATCGGTACCAGTTCTGTTGCGGCGACTTCAGGTGTCACATCCACTACAGGGGCATAAACTTCAGCAGCTTTCACTTGCTCGTTACCAGCAGGCGCTTCTGTAATCAAGCCATCTTCATTTAACACATCTGCCACTTCTATTTGCTGAGCCTTGCTATTTGCCACAATGCTTGTTTCCGGTGCCTGCCTCAGATCATTTTGTCTGAATTCATGTTGTGATGTATCGCTGACTGCATTGACCTCAGCCACTGCAGGTTGTGCATCCAACGCCTCAGTGTTCTCAGGTTTTCCTATACCTTGCTGATCGGCCACAGTTGCCACGGCCTCACTAAACGGTTCAGTCATCTCCTGAGAGGCAGCAAGCGGCGCACTTACGCCTGCTTTGTTATCAAGACCGCCTGCTTCGACAACATTCTGAAGCCTGCTTTCTGCAACTATTTTTTCTCTGGCGTCGAGCTTGGAGTAGTCTGCAACGTGATTTCCCGAAACAGCTTCTTCTTGGGCAATCGATACCTGACTCACTGGTGAGTCTGATACCGTTCCGGAATCAGCTTGATGATCCAGTTCTTGGGAAACAGCAACGTCTCCTTGTTTTGTTACTGTTTCAGTTACTACAGCAGTGGATTTTCCGGATAGGGCTCCGTCCACAAACATGTTTGCAGCCACTTCATCCTTATTCTTCTGCTCCGTTGCTGTTTCACCTGTAGCCACATCTCCGCTCAAACCATCGGAAACGGTAACATCCGGTGCAATGACTGACTGCTCCGGCATATTGCTCGGCATATTGCTTTCAGGTGTTTCGGCTAAATCCGCATTAGGCGATTGCTGAGTGTCCGCATGACTGGGAACAACACGCTCAAGTGAATCTGCGTATAACCAGCCAACATCACCGCTGGCGGGTATGCGAACTTGCACCCAATTCCCTTTTGTCGACTGTTCAACCGCCTGCTCGCCTTCCTGTGCGACACCGACAGATGCATAAGAGCTATCAGGACCCTGACGCAAATTGGAGTCATCCAATAAGGTAAACACATCACCTTCAGCTGCATGCAATATGCCGCCAGTCACCGCTAAAAACAGCAGCAAACCAGCCCACTGGAGCCTTCTAAACATCATCTAATCTCTCCACCGGTAATTGAGACTCCAGCCGGCGATATAATCGCTGGGTGAATTTCTGCCAAAGAAAGCTTTGCCGCCACGAATACTGGTCGACCAGCCATTGCCGAATGAATGGCTATAACTCAGCTCCACCTTGGTTTGGTCAGAGTTGGTGATACTAACCGGCACCTGATTAAAAAAGAGATTCCGTTGCAATCCGTTTCTGGAAAAACTGACATTATGAATCAGACTCAGACTCAGAAAGTCACCTGACTGCTCAAAATTACTATCGGAGAATGCATAGTTCACAGTCGCAAATGAACGCAGCGTATTGCCTTTACCGCTGAAAAAGTAGGTAAAGCGCGTACCCAGTTTCCAGCCCCATGGACTTTCCGCAATGTTTCGCTTACGTGATGCAAAAAGTACACCGAGTCCAAGACCGAGTGCCCCCCGGCCAAGACGTGAAGGACTATTATTATCGTATCCAGTCGGGATAATCAGCAGTGCTTCCCATGCCGCTGTGTTATGGTGGTTAAAACGCGTTCTGACACCCACTTCCACATCACCAAGACCACTGGACTGACCACTGAGCAATGTAGTCCCGGGGACTACACCACCACCGGCTCTAACCCTGGCAGCACGGTTGATCTGCCCACAGTGACGATATGCAAACGTCGCTGTAGCAAAAATAGTATGAAAATAGGAATAGCCGTACTCATAGCCTTGAATAAGCGACAGATTCCTGCGGTTACAGATCGATGGGATTTTATTGCGTTGCACATCCCAGCGACTATTGCCACCAGCAAACCCCAGATCTGATATGTACAGATTCTCCCCCTCCTGCAGCATACCTACGCCAGCATAAACAGGGGAAACAACGAGCAGTCCGACCATCAGGGCCAGTGCAGCCAAAATACGATTCATTTTCTGATATAAGAACATATCCATCCAGTCCGCCCTCTTATAAAATCCACTCATACTAAAACCCACCCAAACTGAAACCCATTCATACGGAAACCCGCCCATACGCCTTCCACACTTATGACCTCCAGTATCGTCGAACAATCGATTCTGCCGGTTTATGTTGCGGCGTATAGTCAGTATCCCTGCTTCCACCTGAATGATCATCACTGTACCATGCCCAGATAAATACGCCACTTACCCATGGTTTATCCAACGCATTCAACCAGATATCCAGTGCATTCTTTTGTAAAACCAAATCTACTTTCGCATGTTTTAAGTGCTGCCATTCCCATGGCTTCGACGATGCCCCCTGTGCCGATGGCATGCCAATCTCTAATACCCACAATGGCCGGTCAATATGCTCAACAGCCAGCTTCAAATTTTGCACCGTAGCTTCAACATAACGCCGCATCTCTTCCCTTTCTCCCGACAAACCAAGAGATGGGTACAGTGTTAGCGACACAGCATCCAGTTGATGCCAGTAGCGAAATGCTTTCACGCCAGCGACATTATGGGCCGCATAAGTCAGTTGACCCGCGTACACCGCACGCACCCGCTTAATCAGACCGGGCCAATCAACCCGGCTTGCAGCCCTGGACAATTCGGTACCGATAACAAATGCATCTACGCCATGAACTGAGGCAAAGCGAGCATATTCAAGCATATGCTGTGAATAACTGTTAAACCAGGCATGCCATTGTTGTGGCTGATCATGGTCGATTTCCCCCGCCCATGAATCTGCCACCAGCAATTGTGGCTTAAGAATAATCTTCAGACCGTACTCGTGAGCGTAGTTAACCGCAGCCTGTAGTTGAGCAATCGTCACTGCATCAGAACGGCGCACCCTCACAGAGGCCGACGAATCCTGCTCAAGAAAAGGTACCAATACAACTGCATTGGCACCAAGCTCAACCATGCGTTTGAAAGAATGACGGGAGGCAGGCTTGTCCCATGCCAGATTCTCATGTTGCAGAGCATTAAAGCCACGTATCATCGCCTGATTATCCAATTGTCCTTGCGAAGCACACCCCGCCAGTAACCCGCCAGTTAGCAGAGCCAGACAGCATAGTATAGAAAGCCTGTTATACATGTTTCTTTCTGTAAACACGCCAACCCAGACTGTCATAAACCAACTCGAATCCTTTCAAACCATGCTCGTACAGATTTGGGTGTCGAAAATTTATTTTATCTCTTTTCCCACGAATAGAACCTGGCTCAGGAACGGCAATCAGCATAGCTGCAGGAATACGTTCGCGCATAGCCATTTTGAATTCGCGCGAAAATGACAGCATTAGCCCCTTGGCATCACCTCTGGCTGCAATCGCCTTATAAGCGCTGCGCTCATAAATCAACGTCGTTTCCCGATGTTTTTTCAGCCATAACCCAAGCTGCAAATCACCATCATTGCTGGATGCAATCATCCGGTTTTCACCATGCAAGGCGCCAACCCATTGCTGCATCTGGGGATTACCGGTCTGCATAAACAACCACCATCCGCCCGCAACACTGACCATCATAAACAGCACCAACAACACAAATTCTCGTCTGGTCTGCATTTTCACATAGGTCAACTCGGCCATCAAACCTGCACTGATCAACGTCAATATTTCAAACGGATGGGTGAGATAATTCTGGCTTGTGGCAATAGCAATCGCAATAAGCGGATGTAACAACAGTACAAATGAGGCACGAAAACGATAACTGTTATGCATCGTATCCAGTAACAGGTAGACAGTAACTGGATACGCAATCAACATATACCCGGTCGCAGCCAGTAACGGCTTGAAAAACTGCCCCCCGTAATCCTTGAGCCATGGGTAATCGTTGATATGCAACATGCCGCCCAGAAATGCAGAATCGGCATTTGTAATAAAGTGAATAAATGAACCTTCGAATATCCAGTTCATATATGCCCATGTCCCCACAGCAAAGGCAAACGGCGTCCCGACAATCAGGTATAAACTCATCGGAGATACCATGATGGTTCGCACCGGCGCAATCACCACCAGTAGCGGCAACAGCGCCACAAAAATAAAGATTGCAGAGCCATCAATAAAAAAGAAAAAGAAAAAGACCGCTGCCAGCAAAATATAGGAATGGAGATCATGCTGTGAAATAACATGTTGGGCGGCACGGTATAGCAGATAGAACGCAATCATACTCATCGCAATATGGCCACCGGAAGTTGCCGCCCACAAAAAAGCAGGGTGAATCACCACCAGCGTCATCAGAATCGCCAGGCGCAGGTGGCTGTGCTCCACATCTTTCATGTCTCTTAACCATAGCCATAGCAGCAGTCCGGCTGCCAGCAGCGAAACCAGATATGGCGCTGCTCCGGAATCCAGGCCAGGGATATAATAAAATGGAATCAACATGTATAAAGGTAAATGAGGCATTAAAAAAGTCAGATTCTCAAGCACCACATCATTGGCATCCAGTGTCGCCACAACCATCGACCAATGCTCAATGGCGTTTTCCAGATAAAAACCATTCGACAATATCCAGACAGTAACTCCGCCCATCAATACCATTACTGAGAATAGCATAAACCTGATCTCAATTGGCCGGTTATCGACGTTCATCATCTGCCGGCACTTCCTGTGGTTGATAACGGGCTGATTGTTGCCGGGTTAACATCGTGGGTCACTTCAAACGTGGTTAAACCATGATGGGTTTTTTCCCAGTAAAATGGATTATGAATCAACTGCCACAAACCTTTATAGCCTGCCCATGACTGCAATAACCAGTATAATGGCACCGTCAGTGCCCATGGAATAAGGCCAAAATACCTGCGTTTAAAGCCGCTAAGCATGAATAAATACACAAGAAGCCCATTTGCAACCAACAGGTTAAACAGGGAAAGGTAGAGCACAAATGACGGAAAAAACGGGTCGAACATCGTTGTATGCGTAGTCAGCCAGACTACATACAACATGAACAGCACGGGCGCGATGAGTGCACTAAAAATAGTACCTCCGATAAAAAACTGAAAACCCCAGAATCCAACATGGCCCAGCTTTTTATAAAACTTAATCGGGCTGCGCATATGCACCAGGTAACTCTGCATATAGCCCTTTAACCAGCGTGAACGCTGACGAATCCAGTTCGGGATAGAATTATTCGCTTCTTCAAATGTGGTGGAATTCACCACGCCAACCCGGTACCCGGCTTGTGTCAAACGTACGCCCAGGTCGCAATCTTCGGTAACATTATAGGGGTCCCAACCTTCCATTTCACGCAACACATCCATCTTGAAGTGATTCGATGTGCCACCCAATGGAATTGGAATACGCAATTTATCCAGTGCTGGCAGGTAAAAATCAAACCACAGCGAATACTCCATGGTAAACATACGAGTAAGCCAGTTTTCCGCCACATTAAAATAATTGAGTCTGGCCTGAATCACTGCAAGCTTTTTGAGCGATTTACCCTGTTTTCTAGCTTCTTCTTCTGCGATTTCCCCCATACGAAAGGCTATCACGGCTTTTTTCAGCTGATCCGGCTCCGGCGCATCTTCTCCATCATAAATCGTAGCCAGTTTGCCTCGACAAAAATGCAGGGCGTAGTTGCAAGCCTTGGGTTTGGTTTTAGGCAGGCTATCTGGCACGCGAATAATTTCAAAAATACCCTCAAGCCCCAGCTCCTTGGCCTTGTCGATGGTTTCGTCATCATCCTGTTCCAGTATCAGTTTGATATCCAGTTTGGATAGTGGGTAGTCGATGGATCGTAGTGCCTGAGCAATATTAGGCAGTGTTGCCGCTTCGTGGTACATCGGTAGCAGAATACTGTACACCGGCAATGTACGTTCATCCAGCGCATTAACCTGCTCATCAGTCACCATATTATCAAAATGCTGATCTCCGCCTACCCATGTTAGCACCATTCGCAAAGCAAAATTCAGAAACAGGAATATAGAGATAGCCAAAAACAACATAATCAGAGACTTGACTGGCCAGATAGCAAGAATGGTGACACTTAATGTCATCCAAACAAACAGAAATATTAACTGGGGCACCGTAAACACTTCACTGGCCGAGAATTGCGGCAGAACATTAGCCAACTCATGCACAGCCTTTTCACTGTAGAATTGATTGCCGATTTCCTGCAAAACCCAGATAATGTCAAATTTTGACGTAATCACAAAATCAAACGGTTCGTCGACTATTTCATCCACGAGTTTAAGTAGTTCAGGATTCACATCAACCACCGCCACTTTCAGCAACCCGCCTTCGCGACGCCATGGCACAAACAGATTTTCCGAGTATGTCGAAAGGCTATCTCGATCTATCAAGCTTTCGTCTACTTTGGCTTCAATCAGATTGACATTCGGTTTGCCAAAGTGCTTTGCCAGCACCTGTCCGAGCAAATATGGCTTCACCCAACCTTTAGCTAGAATGATATCACCGATTCGGGTACCCCATTGGCGCTGGATATCAAGCACCTCTAGCAACTGGTACTCCGTAAGCAGCTTTTGTTCAACCAGAAGATCACCAATCCGGCCATGGCGAAAGTGACCTGTAAGTGCACTGTAGAAATCAACTGTAGAAACCCAACGGTTAGACAGCACGATATCGCCAAGCCGACCACCTTCTCGTTTCTGTTGCTCCAGCGCATCTTCGAGTTGCCGGCTGCTGATGAGCCCATTGCTCACCAGCAACTCCCCGATTCGAGGCTTAGAAACCTCTCCCGAATGGCTCATACCGGCAACTAGCGCCTCTCATCTAGGTGATCCAGCGTATCACCGGGATGGCGCGTGTGATCTTCACTCATATGTGCTGCAGCTGCACCCTGCATCAATTCCTCATCGGACTGATACTGCAAATCATCTTCCTGACGCTGCAACTTGTTACTTCTGGACATACGATAGAGATACACCACTACCATTGTCAGCAGGAACCATAACAGCACCATCAACCAGAAACGGTATTTACCCAGCACATCAAACCAGTCCTCGACATCCGGATAATATACTTGAGCTATACTCGGTTCTGAAGAATCCAGCGTCTTAATAACACCTTGCGAATCAATAAACGCCACATCATCCTCGGACAGTTCGAGTCGATTCGAAATCGGCTGATCGGATGCATCAGATGGACTAACCCACAAACCAAATGCAGCAGGCGCTTTGACAATTTCAGCAACCGTCACCTTGGACAGTTGATTGACATCAAAATAAGACTCACCGCCCGGAGATACAATCTTCACATGCCCCTTATCAAAGCGAACCGGCGCTTCAACATTATCACCGAGCGCGAAATGGCCCACTGCCACAAATGGATTCTCCGGCTGCAAGGTGTCTCCGGCATTCATGAAATGCAACCGGGTATGATCAATAACCAGGGGGAAATCAGCCGCCATGCGCGCCATCAAATGCAAAACCTGCTCCGGCTTGCTCAGATATGCCGTATCCATATAGGTATCAAAACCGGTTTGGAAATAACGCGACAGATCCGAGAACTTTTCAGGTGCGCCGCTTGTCGTCCTTTTAACGACCAGCGCACTATCCGGCATAATCTGAACAAAATCGTACGGCATGACGCCTTTGCAGTTGCCAGATTCAATATCATGCTGAACCACCACGCGGATACTATTGAACTGCTTCTGATATTCATCCGGCAGGTTTACTGTGAAATGCTGTTTCAAACCATTATTTTCCAGTCGCGCCGACTTCACCAGCACATCGTTGAGAAACACATACAACTCATAAGTCGGGTCATTTTCCCAACGGACAGGCGCAACAATTTCAAGATTCATGAAATCGGCCTGCGCCCCAATTGGCAGCGCAAACGGGTTAATCACTGTCTGCCAACTCACTTCACGCTTGATATACTTTACGCCCAGATCCATTCCCAGCTTGGACAAGGGCAATGAATAATAGCCATCTTTACCATCGACATCAGCCAACTGACTGTGAGCATTCAAATTATCCGGTCTGAAGGCGCGATAACGCTCACCTGCAGCAAGTAATTTCCAGGTATCGTCAAGCAGGTACATGGGCTGCACATCATACGGATCGGTCAATACAATGGCAGCACGATCAGGCAACCGAACCAATGATAAATTACTAACATGATCCAGAGCTTTACTCATTTCTTTTGCCGCTCTGCCTTTGTCATCCTTCAACAGCTTCTGATCCAGCATGCGCTCAATCGCAAGCTTGGGTGCTACAATAATATCACCAATTTCAGGCAAGCGGGTAATTTTCACCTTTTTACCTTTATCTACCAGCATCGCCATAACAGCCAGCGTTGAAGCAAACTGCTCTTTGCTCAACTGGCCCTCGGAAAGGCTGATGGTGACGTCCTTCGGCAACATACGCCATGCATCACGTATAGATTTTTCAACTGGCTGATAGGAAATAGTCAATGATGTTTCCGGCAATACATGAAGAAAAATATCACTCAAGCGCTCATCAAAACAGCGGTTTTCGGAAACAGGAAGGCTGGTATGGACTGTCACCTTTACCAGCCCGCCCTTGAATGCTGAAGGCGGCAATAACACATCCATTTGATGCATTGCCCCATCCGTTGGCAAACCTACCTGCCTGTATGGAATATCGTTTATTGTAACACGGACATCTGCCATTTCATGCAGTTTGGGGGAGGCGCGGAATAACAGGCGAAACGTGCCATTGGTAATACGAGAATCCATCGGGGACGGGAAAAAGAATGTCCTGGCATGTGAAACCACGGCACCCCTAAACATAATACCCTTCTCGAAGCCCATATCCTTCAGTGATACCTGCCGGGTCACATGGAGCGTTTTAGGTTCAGTCGCAATAATTTCAGGAATGGTTTTCAGATTCACCTTTTGACTGGAGGTCTTTTTCACCTCCACCCTTTTCACTGCCGCCTTTTTCGCTCTGGTATGCCTCTTTTGCGCCCTGATCACCTTGCGGGGCACCTTACGCACTACGGATGACCTGACCCAGCCCTGAGTACCGTTACTTTTCAGCGACACAAACACCCAGTGACCCTGTCGCTCTGTCTCCACCATTTGCTCACCGACTTTCAGCGTCACCAGTCGTGAAGCCGTTCCAGACGGGCCTGCATAGAGCATCTTATTGCTCTTAAATACTTCCAGACGATCGCCAATATCAGCAAATGCCACTGATGCCGTAAAAAGACACAACATCATCAGAAAGCCAGAAAACAAGCTCAACATACTGTTTTTTAAGGTAAATATTTTATAATTCATGTTTCCCACCCCGATATCCTGCATCGTGTTAAGTATAGT
>CAYUBK010000007.1:0-29107 GCA_964442955.1 uncultured Zetaproteobacteria bacterium
CCAAGTATGTTAAAAAATAATCAGTAGAAAGTTTGACGCTAAACGGGATCGTTAGCCCAAATGCTCTTGCAGTATAAGCCTTAGTTCCAGACCCTGTTTTGCCAGCTCTGAGTTCAAAACCCAAATAATCGCCAACATCTACTCCAAACTTAGCAAAACCACCTGCCACCACATTGTTCTGTGAAGACCCCAACGCCTCGGCTTTGAGGTTAAATATCCCAAACCCGACCCCGCTATAGGGCTTAAACTCTATCGCTTGAGATGGCGCAACTACACACCAAGTTAAAATAACAGCAATTATAACTCTTTTCATATTTCTCTCCCTGTCTAGAAACTATGAGGCTAAATTCGATTGGTTATTGATACGTTATGGTTGCTTAGGATTACTAAGTATCTAAGCGAACCGTACTTAGGAATTCTTAGCCACGCAATGGGCGATAAACTACACCATACGAATTCACCGCTTCCGATACGTTTGAAGGAAGCTCGACTTGCTAAAGGCTTGTCCCAAAAGGCACTGGGGCTTGCGATTGGCATGGATGAATTTAGCGCAAGCCCACGCATGAACCACTACGAGCGAGGGCGACATGCCCCTGATTTCTCAATCCTGTGCCAAATAGCACAGCTACTTGAAGTGCCTACTGCCTATTTTTACGCCGAAGAGGATTGGCTTGCCGAAGTAATCAAAATATTGGCGAACTTACCTGAAAGCAACCGTAATAAATTACTGAAGTCGATTAAGACAGCGGGCACAACTTGTGAATGAATTTTTTTACGAAATAGGGGGGGTAGATTTAAAAGCGACGGTTGTTTTGACGGTTGTTTTCATAATGTTAAAATAAATAGACCGTATAATTAAATACTTAAGCATATCATTCGACTCCGTTCCCGTACCAACAAGCCCCATTGAATATTATTAATATTCAATGGGGCGCGTTAGGCTTTTGGTCTCCAAACCGAATTTAATAAATTCAGATTGGCCGCGTTAGGCTTTTGGTCTCCAAACCGAGTTAATAATATTCAACGGGCCGCGTTAAGTCTTTTTCTGCATGAACAGAACCGTGACTCAACGTCACTCCCTTTTTATGTAAACTCAGCATCTCCGATTTCTTGCATGCAACAACAGCATCGGTAAGTTATCATCCGTGCTTGATGGAGGGCGTTATATGATTGAAGGCTCATGTCTGCGTATTTATCTGACTGAATCCAGCCGTATTGATGGTAAGCCGGCCATGGAAGCGATTCTTGGTCTGTGCCGGGATGCCGGCCTGCGCGGGGTCTCTGTGGTGCGCGGCATTGAAGGCATGGGTTCCCATGGTGCGGTTCATTCCACCTCGTTTCTGGCTTTGTCCAGCGATTTGCCATTGCTTATTGAAGCGATTGACACCACTGAACGCATCAATGTCGCCCTGCAAGAGATGCGCCCGCATTTGGGTGCATGCCTGACTGCAGTATGGCCTGTTTCGCTGATGCGCAATGAGGAGCTGACCGGCGAACAGAATGGAGATGCCAATGGAAATGATTGAATTGCTGAGAAAGGTGCCGCTGTTCGCTGAATTGGATGAACAGGAACTGGCATCTATTGCAGCGCTGAGCAGCAGTATTGATATTCGCAAAAAGAGTATTGTTGTACAGGAATTTGATCCGGGCGATTCGATGTATGTCATTCTGGATGGTGAAGTGAAGGTTTCGACCTATTCAGTGGACGGGCGTGAAGTGGTATTGGCATTGCTGGGCAAAGGTTCATTTTTTGGTGAAATGTCGTTACTGGATGAACAACCTCGTTCAGCCAATGTGACCACGATGCAGGATTCGAAGTTTGCCAATATTCGCAGGCGTGATTTGGTACAGTTATTGATGGATCAACCGGTTATCGCGCTGAAACTATTGACAGAAATCGCCGTTCGCCTGCGTAAAACCAGTCGGGTGCTGGAGCGCATCAGCAGTATGGATGTGCCGCATCGGCTATACGCCTATCTGGTGGATCATTGCGTGCGTTTCAGTCAGCCTAATCGTGATGGCTGCTACAGCACGGTGTTGCCAACCCATCAGTTGCTGGCCGATCAGCTTTCCACCAGCCGTGAAACTATTTCCCGTACGATTAGCCAGTTGAAAAAAGATGGCGTGCTTGTGCAGTGCGAAGGGCGCGGCAAAATGCTTGTTGATGTCGATAAACTCGAAGACATGTTGGACGATTTTTAACCCGGGCTATTCATGAATAATCCGGGTTAATTCGACAGCGACACCATAAAACCGGCTTGTCGGATACGTTCGGCGGTGCTTTGCATCCAGGTATCGTCCAGAGCACTCAGATGAACGGCTTCACCCTGTAAAGAAGGTCGCGCCAGCCCGTAGAGCAAGATGCCGCAAACTGGTATGTTATCCCGCTTCAAGCCTTTCAGAAAATCAATATAAGCTGTCACCTCGTGTTCTGTTGGCGCCTGACCATCCCAGGCGGCCATGCAGGTCTGAATCCATGTCGGGCAGGTTTTGGCCACCGCTTCGACCTGTTGGTGCAAGCGAACGGCATCCAGCTTGATACCATTGAGTCGGAGAATGCCAGCATCGGTGACGCTATCCACCTTGATCCACACTTCACCGTGATGTTCGGTCATCAGGACTAGGCCACGCTGCACATGCGCTTTATGCACGTAGGAGCCGTTGCTGATCAGGCGCAGCGGGATAGACAAACCGAATTGTTGCATGAGCTCAACTATCACGCTGACCACCTGATCGAAGGCGGTGCAACTGGTTGGCTCGCCATTGCCGGAGATGGCAATATCGCACAGTTTGCGACACGCAGCAGGAACACGCTCAGCCATAAATGAGCCGTGCTGGATATCCTCCAGCATGGTGCTCAATTCAGAGCGTAGCAGTTGCAAATCAATGGCGGGTGCGACACCGCGCACCAGATTGGGTACCTGACAATAAGCGCAGTGCCAGTTGCACGCGTTATTCGGATTCAGATTGACGCCGACGGAAACCCCGCCGGCACGGCGCGATATAACCGGATAGACATAGGTCATATCAACCGCATCGCGGTCATGATTATGGGTGCTGAGTAGTTTATTGGTCATGTCAGTAGTGCTCATATCAAACTGTGGTCATAGCAATCAGGCGTATGTGTCCAGTAAGCGCCCGCCTTCGAGTTGGCCAGAACCTTGTGCGATGCCTTTGGCAGAATAGGTCAGCGCTGCATTTGAACCAGCCAGCATGACTTCGGTTCGTTGTAACAGGTGATTACGGCTATTGTTACTGCGCAAGGTGCTCGTAGGCTCGACAATTTTTTGTGCTTCAATAATTGGCGGCGTCGGACGGATACTTTGCTGCAATGGCGGTATCGCCACCGCAGTCGGGTAGCTATCCACGCGTAATACAAAGCCCATCGTTATCGCCATAAGGGCTCGATTGTATTCTTGCCTGAATTATTCGTCACTGATTCAGTTGTAGTGAGTCTGCCAGATTATGCCCTGAAGAGCTATCTTGATCAGCTATCGTGGCTTCTGTAAGCGCAACGAGCTACCCTCTCTATGCTTATTCGTTAGCCTGCTCTGGATTCTCTGACTGCATCAATTATTTCCTGAGTTGTTGCTCCGGTTTTTATGCCAGCGACATCAAATGGTGATTTTGCTTTTTTTGTTTTTGGAACAATCGAGGAAATAGAACCATCCCTCCGACGAATCTCCACCACTTCAATTTTAAGGTCATATGCAACTTGTCTCATTTGTTTGTCCAGTGTAATAAGCGGGGATAACAGTTGTTTTGCACACTTGTGCCATTGCAGTGGTCACTTGGCTTAATTGGGTAGGGCTGATCACAAACGGCGGCATGCAATACAATAATTTTCCAAACGGGCGCAGCCAGACGCCTTGTTCTACGAGCAGGTTTTGAACCTGCGCCACATCAACGGGCTCATGCATTTCAATCACACCAATCGCGCCTTTGACTCGTACATCTGCAACAGCATCAAATGCCCGGCATGGTCCCAGTTCATGCTGCAACTGCTGTTCAATGGCGTTGATCCGCTGTTGCCAGGGTGATTTCAGCAGCATATCGATGCTGGCCAGAGCCACGGCGCAGGCCAGCGGGTTGGCCATGAATGTGGGGCCGTGCATTAATACGCCAGCACCGTCCTTGTGAATTCCATCGCAGACGCGTGCTGAACAGAGGGTGGCCGCCAGACTCATATAACCGCCGGTCAGGGCTTTGCCGATACACATGATATCCGGTTCGATTGCTGCCTGCTCGCAGGCGAACAGCGTGCCGGTACGGCCAAAGCCGGTGGCGATTTCATCACAGATCAGCAGTACACCGCGTGCATTGCACAGAGCGCGTACTTGCCGTAGAAATTCCGGTGCATAAAAGTGCATACCGCCTGCGCCCTGCACAATCGGTTCGAGAATGACGGCAGCGATTTCATCTTGATGCTCATCGATCAGGGATGCAAACGAGGCGATTTGCGCGTCATTCCATTCATCATCATTGCGTGCCGTGGGTGTATCAGCAAAGTATTGCCGGGCCAGCAGTCCGGAAAATAAATGATGCATGCCGCCGACCGGGTCGCAGACGCTCATGGCACCGAACGTATCGCCGTGATAACCACCGCGAATGGTCAACAATCTGTTTTTCTCGGGTCGATTCTGCGCCTGCCAGTATTGCAGTGCCATTTTGATGGCCACTTCCACCGCCACCGAACCGGAATCAGCGAAGAACACATGATTCATATTGGCCGGTGTGATTTCGAGCAGTTTCCCGGCCAGATCAGCCGCTGGTTGATGGGTCAGGCCGCCGAACATGACATGCGACATATCGCCCAGCTGGTTTTCAATGGCGGTATTCAGTTCGGGCACGTTATAGCCGTGAATGGCGCACCACCATGAGGCCATGCCGTCAATCAGACGCCGTCCATCTTCCAGTTCCAGCTCAACGCCTTCAGCACGTTTAACCGGGTAAGCGGGGATGGGGGTTAACATGCTGGCGTAGGGATGCCAGACATGGGCGGCTTCGAAAGCTTGCCAGTGCTGTTGTCCGGACTGACTCACACCGCCGCTTCCGGTGTAATCAGATTGAGCGTCAGACGTTCGATGACAACCTGTTTGTCTTCCACTGAAGCGCCCTTGACCAGCTTCTCAGCTTGCACAATCCGGCTTACCGCCGCCGTTAGTTCAGCACCGCCCCAGGCGCGTGATTCTTCAGCTACTTTCTGCCGTGCTTCGCCGAATACTTTGGCGGCGCCCAGTGGGTTTCTGTCACGTTGAGCCTGAAACCATCGATACATCAGAATCTGTTGTATGCGTGTGCCAAGCCATGAAATCATCTGCACTTCCGCCACCTGCTGTTCCCTGAGCAAGCGTATACACAGACCGACTGCTTCAGGCTTGCGCATGGCAATGGCGTGGCACCAGTCCTCCAGCGCGTTCGGGGCGCGCTCGCCCAATAATTCTGCTACAATATCCAGACCGATTTCCGTACCCGTTCCGTTATCATACCAGTGAAGCCGTTCAATCATCTGGCGCGCGGCAAGCCGCATGCCGCATAAGCGTTCAGCCATCCATTGGCTTGCTTCGGGGCTGATGTTCAGGCCGGATGATGCCAGCTCCTGATTCAGCCAGCGCCGGAATCCGGCTTCATCGGGCAGCTTGAATTCGCACTGGGGCAATGAGGTAATGGCCTTCATCTTTTTATGCAGTGCTTTTTTCCAGTCGATGCCGGGGGCGCAGATGATCAGGTGATGATCAGGGCTCAGTGTCTCCACCAGTTGCAATAAATGGGCAGTTTGCTTCGGGTTGGCTGACTGTGCGTTGCGTACCAGCGCGTAGCAGGCGGAGGGGCCGAATAATCCCTGATTGCGTGACTCCTCTTCGATGCGGTTTAATTCACTGACATCAAGGCGCATGCGCAGCGCGCTTTCATCGCCGGCCGCCAGCAGTAAATCAGCCGCTTCAAACAGGGCATCGTGATCTTCACCGGACAGGTAATAGATATGGTGTTGCGGCGGAATTAACTGGTTCGGATTCAGGCGCATGTTAAGGCTGATGAGTTAGAATTTTTTACCGCAGAGTACCCAGCGTTACGCAGAATATTAAAATATACGTCATTCCCGCGAAGGCGGGAATCCATTGGTAAATGCAGAGGCTTCAAAAGCCGAATATTTTTATCACTTCCTGTGCGGAGAGCAACGTCATCAGTTGGAGTCACTTGGCTTGGCATGGATTCCCGCCTTGGCGGGAAGGACGCCTTGAACTGATAGGTTAACATTAGCGAGAGGATTAAAAACCGGAGCGGATGCGGCCTACGGCATCGCTTAGCCACTGTTTGCTTAAATCCTGCTGTAAACGTTGTTTTGATGCTTCGATACTGGTCGGGCCACCGGTGACGAACACATCGCCCTGCCGTTGAATCAGGCCACTTTGCCAGATGGTTTTATCGCCCCTGTTCACTTTCAGTGCGCCGGTGAATGTCATGCGATATTGTGTGGCTACACCGCTGATATCGAATGCGGATGGTGTAAAAACAAGCGCAGAAATATTCAGAAATACGGTAGCGTGGTGGCTTGTGTCTGTAACTGCACTGCCATCGACGATGCTATATCGATCCGACTGTAAGCGCTGGCGCAGCTGGGATATGAGTTTGGCTTCGGCATTGCCGCTTACCGTGAGCGATGTGACATCGGCAGGAATGGCGCCGGAACCACCGCCATGCCCGACCAGGTGATAAGCGCAGCCGCTCAGCAGCAATCCGGCCATCAGGCCGGTCAACATCGCTGTTTTGATATGTATCAATTTCAAGCTGGTCTGACCACAATATTAAGCAAACGTCCCGGCACCAGAATCACTTTGACAATCTGCATGCCTTCGAGCCATTTATTGATAGCAGTATCAGCCTGCGCCGCAGCCATCGCATCATCCTGACCGGCGTCTTTGGCAATGATAATCTCGCCGCGCTTCTTGCCCTGAATCTGCACCACCAGCGTAATCTCATCCTGCACCAGTGCGGACTCATCCACTTGCGGCCAGTCGGCTACGACAGCCATGCGTTCCATAGCGAGCCTTTCACCGAATTCACAGGCAAAATGTGGCACGAACGGCGCCAGCATCGTAGCCAGCGCTTCGAGCCCTTCCTGATAGGCAGCTTTGCCGGCTGCGCCGATCGGCGTATAAGCCTGAAGGCTGTTGGTCAACTCCATCAATGCGGCAATGGCCACATTGAAAGCGAAACCGTGATCAAAGGCATGGGTAACTTTCTTGATGGTGGCATGAATAGCCAGACGGATGGCTTTTACACTGGCTGCGTCCTCGCCGTCTTGTTCATTCTTCGGATCATTGGCCAGCTTTTGCAGCAAGCGCCAGACGCGACCAAGAAAACGGTGTGCACCTTCCACTCCGGCATCATTCCATTCCAGATCTTTTTCCGGCGGTGCGGCGAACAGGGTAAACAAGCGCGCTGTATCCGCGCCGAAATGTTCGATAATGGCATTGGGATCAACCGTATTGCCCTTGGACTTGGACATTTTGGTGCCGTCTTTGAGCACCATGCCCTGCGTCAGCAGATTTTTGAATGGTTCATCGCCGCCCTGTTCAGATGTAAACAAACCGGCATCGCGCATCAGTTTATGATAAAAACGGGCATAGAGCAGGTGCAGCACGGCATGCTCGACGCCGCCGATATACTGATCCACCGGTGCCCAGCGCGCCATGGCATCGGCATCGACCATGGTCTCATGATTACGCGGGCTGGTATACCGGTTCATATACCATGAGGATTCCATAAAGGTGTCAAAGGTATCGAGTTCGCGAACCGCCGCTTTGCCGCACTGTGGGCAATCGGCATGCTTAAAAACTTCGCAATCGGTCAGAGGCGATGCGCCGCCGGTGGGTTGCAGGTTGGTGGGCAACTCCACAGGTAACTGATTTTCCGGCACTGCAACCGCGCCGCAGTCATCGCAATGAATCACTGGAATCGGTGTGCCCCAATAACGCTGACGCGAGACTAACCAGTCTCGTAAACGGTATTGCACACGCTCGCTGCCCTTGTTGTTTTCGGATAACCAGACCGTGATGGCCTGTTTCGCATCAGTGGATGGTAAGCCGTCAAACTGTTCCGAATTCATCAACACGCCGGCATCGGTAAATGCCGCCACTTCGATGTCCCAATCGCCTTCGACAGGTTTGATCACCTGTTTAATGGATAGGCCGTATTTTTTAGCAAACTCAAAATCACGCTGATCATGAGCAGGTACGCTCATCACCGCACCGGTGCCGTAACCCATCAGCACGAAATTGGCCACCCAAACAGGAACAAGCTGGCCCGAAATCGGGTGGATGGCATTGAAACCTGTCGGCATACCCTTCTTTTCCATGGTTTCCACATCGGCTTCCTTGGTGGAAATGGTACTGCATTCAGCCAGAAAAGCGGCAAGCTCGGGATTGTTCTCAGCGGCTTTGATGGCCAGCGAATGGCCTGCTGCAACGGCCATATAAGTCACGCCCATCAGCGTATCCGGGCGGGTGGTGAAGATATCCAGTCTTTTATCGCTATTCGCCAGCCCGAAAGAGACTTCCGCACCGCTCGACTTACCAATCCAGTTGCGCTGCATGCCAACAACTTTTTCCGGCCAGCCCGATAATTGATCAAGGTCGGTCAATAATTCTTCGGCATAATCGGTGATGCGGATAAACCACTGTTTCAGATTCTTGCGAATCACTGGCGTATCGCAGCGCCAGCATACGCCGTCCACCACCTGTTCATTGGCCAGCACCGTATGGCAGGGATCGCACCAGTTCACTTCTGCATTGGATTGATAGGCTAATCCCTTCTCCATCAGCTTGGTGAACAGCCATTGCTCCCAGCGATAATAATCGGGGTGGCAGGTGGCAATTTCACGACTCCAGTCGTAGGAAAGACCCAATCGCTTAAGCTGGCCTCGCATCTGATCGATATTGGCATAAGTCCATTCAGCCGGCGGACGATGGTGTTTAATCGCCGCATTTTCAGCCGGTAGGCCAAACGCGTCCCAGCCAATCGGATGCAACACATTAAGGCCCTGCATGCGTTTATAGCGCGCTACCGCATCGCCCAGACAATAATTGCGGACATGGCCCATATGCAGATTGCCGGATGGGTAGGGGAACATGACCAGACAATAATAGGGGGGACGAGCATCATCTTCGGATGCGGTATCTATGCCCGCTTCACCCCAACGCTGCTGCCATTTGGCTTCAATTTCCTGTGCTAAATACCGCTCTGACACCGACTACAACCCCTTGATTTACTGAGCAGCGGATGATGATGGCATCAGCCCGGAATGGAAAGGACGGTTTTTGAGTGATGAATCAATAATGGCAATGGAAAGGCATATCTCGCTTGGATATCACCTGCAGTGGTTTCTTTGCAGTATCATGAGCACTCGAAAAAGTCGTGAGCGGCAACCTGCTTCCCCACCTTGGTGTATTTCCATGTTGACTATCGAGCCATGGAGACACCATGCCTCTCAAATCCACCATCAAAATTCAATCAAAATGGGATTGCATCTTATCCACCCAGACTTATTCAAAGGGCTGTCAGGAATTCGCTTGCGAGGTTTGATCCGTATAAGGTTCCAGACTGGAAGCTGTCAAGGGGTCAAAAACGAACGCTGACAAAGCGAATTCTTTAATACATTCCTCCGGATCCTCGGAGTGAACCAGAATCGAGTTTTCCAGTTCTTCATGTTCACCCAGACCAACAGAATGAAATTGAATGGCAATATACTGATTCTGAACTCTGATAATTCGACCACTTGCGTTGATGGGGAGCTTGTGTTTACCGTTCCCCAGCAGCATGAGGATTTGACACGTTTGGCCGGTTTGCGGCATTTCTTTGGCCTTAACGAGCATGCCATGCAGGCTTAAATCCACGAGCGTGGCATTCATTGGCGACCTCCCTTCAGGAGTAATCCGCACACCTGCATTTAACTTTGATCGAATATACTGTCTATTGTTCACATCCATCTCCCCATGATGCTATTATAGCATATTTTAACGAATTGATAAGTGCTGTGGTGAAACAGAACAGGTTCGAGTGGCGCTGTGTTTGTATCAAATCGGGGTGAGGCATAGTCTTCAGAAATGATTTCAGGGGAGGCTGATATGACAGATATCGAACAGTGGAATACAAACTACGGTATTGCCGGGCAGGTCGCGTTTCTCAATGGCAGGGGTGATATGCCGGTCGTAGAAATTTGTAACGAATTCGCTACGGCATCCATTGCTTTGCAGGGTGCGCATGTGCTCGGGTTTCAGGCGACAGGGCAGGAACCGCTTATCTGGATGAGTGACAATGCGGCATTTGCACCGGGTAAATCGTTGCGTGGAGGCGTGCCGATATGCTGGCCGTGGTTCGGGCCGCATGTATCGGATACAAGTCTGCCGAGTCATGGGCCGGCTCGCACCGTTGACTGGGAACCGGTTTCTGTCCATGCACGCGGCGATGGTAGTATCCAGCTCAGTTTTGAATTAGCGCAGGCCGACAAAATCCGCCAGCAGTGCGGTCATCTATTGTCCGTACAATTGCATGTGAACATTGGCAGCAGCCTGAGGCTGGAGCTCGAAACGACCAATCGGGGCGCTGAAATATGCACGCTTGGTGAAGCGTTTCACACCTACTTTCAGGTTGGCGATGTGCGCCAGGCTCGCATTGAAGGCTTAAATGGTTGCGAGTACCTTGATAAGGTGGATGGAGGAAAACTAAAGCAGCAGCATGGGGCTGTTGGCATCAATGCGGAAACTGATCGCATTTATCTGGGCACGGGCGAAAGTTACCGAATCATTGATCCTGTGATGGGGCGTTCTATTGATATTCTCAGTGAAGGTAGTGCTTCCGTGGTGGTGTGGAATCCGTGGCTCGAAACGGCAGCGAAGATGGGTGACTTGGGCGAAGACGGATATTTGCATATGTTATGTGTGGAAACCACCAATGCCGCAACAGATGTCGTGCAACTGGCAGCCGGCGCAAGCCATCGTTTGGTGGCCAGTTATAGCAGTGCACCCCTGTAGTCAGATATCCGCACAGGCAAGCTATAGCCGAACCAGGCCATCAACGGCTAACATCCAATCAAACTGCCTTTGACTTTCCTCTGTGTACTCCGTCCCCCAGGGGAGCTTCTCTGGCTACGCCATTCACCTTCTGGTGAAATGTTTTTGACTTTATGCTTTTGAACGCAGGCGATTAACTGGCTTGCTGGATGCCGGCCAGATACCATGTTGGATCATCCGATTTGGGGGCATGCTGGAATATCCAGACTTCATTGACTTCGGCAGTCTGGTCATCAACCGTGGAGCCGGCGTCATCGAGTGTTTTTTCGCGCAGCATGGCGGTATAGTTAACCGCCACCCACTCCAGATCGGACTCAATCCAGCTATCGGCAATGTCTGCATTCAGGGTCGCCACTTCGGTGAGATTGGTTTCACCCGGTTTCATATCGTGACCGATGCGTTCAGCAATTTCAGGCGTACAGAATTTGCGAATATCTTCTATGTCATTGTTGTCCCATGCTTTTTGCATGCGTACATAAATTTCTTTGGCAGCAGGGATGAAATGCTTTGCATTGATATCAGGGCGCAGGGCGGCGCCAACCGGTTCGTCAGGCGTATCATTGATCGATGCATCATGGTCGGCGGCACCGGGAGTGGAAAAGCCCTGCGCATAATCACGCGTCGGTGATGATCCGGCACCTGCAAATGAAGGCTGACTGACCGCAGTGCGCCTGCGCAGGAACATCAGTACCAATGCTATAATACCGCCAATCATCAGAATATCGAACAGATTGATGCCCTCGAATGCACCGCCAAAGAACAGAGATCCCAACAAGCCGCCCAAAGCAAGGCCACCGAGCATGCCCATCATACCGGTGCGGGCTGAACTGCGCTGGCCTGTGGCAGCTGATTTTTGCGGGGTGGTCTGTCGCTGATTGAACATACGCGACTGCGATGGCGGTTTCACCGAGCGGTGTTTGCCAAAGCTCATACCGCCGCCAAAGCGGCGGGCATCGGCATCATCAGCCAGTCCCAGCATGGATAAACCAAAACCGGCAATCATCGTAAACAGGATTAATTTTTTCATCGTTATCAACCTCGTATCAATCTTGCATCAGCCTGGGCTGGAAGAATCGTTTGAATCGGCATACATCACTTGCGACATGCGCGCCTGAAAAGCCGCCTTTCTGAGCGCGGAATCCTTAATGCTGGCTACGTCTTGTGCAAGCCTGCGCTTTTGGGTCAGGGATAGCGGAGTTGGCTTGCCAGGTTTTTGCTTCGGTTTGATGCCTGCACCGGGTTGAACGCGTGAACGAATGCGGTGAAGATCGGTCATGCCGGCATGTTTGTAACATGCTTTGCGGATATCATCCCTGAGAAAACGAATCTGTTGAGCCATAATGGAATGATCCACAGCCACCCACAAACAGACGCCGCCATCGGCCAGTTTTTCGAGTTGTAGTGGCTCTGTACGCATGGCCATCATGTCCCCCACTATATATGGCCACGCACGGCGCAGGCGGGCAATGCCGATAAGTTGCTGTAAGGAATCTTTACCCAGAATCTCAGCCAGATTATCGTGCAGTCCTGCCAGTCTGGCATGCGGACGTCTGCGACGCCGGCTCAAAACGGCAGTTTTTTGCCGCCGAGAATATGGGCGTGCAGGTGGAACACTTCCTGGCCGCCGCCTTCACGTACATTGATGACGACGCGATAGCCTGCTGCCAGATGCAGCACATCATCGGCAATCATGCGCACCCGATCCATCAGCATGCCCAACATGGCTGGATCGTTGCAATCGGCCAATGTGGCGATATGTACTTTAGGAATCACCAGTACATGCGTCGGCGCTTTCGGGTGAATATCATTGAAGGCGAACACATCATCGTCTTCAAACACTTTACCGGACGGAATGGCTCCGGAAGCAATGTTACAGAACAGACAGTCGGACATGGGTTTTTCCTCCGGTTCATTAAGAATGGGTCAGCAATGTAGCAAGGCATGCTTGATAAGGAAAGATATGCATTCACGGTGGCAACTTTTTCCTTCGGGTGGAAAATTATTCCGGGATTAATTGCCCGGATGATACCTAATTGCTTGATTTATATAGGTAAAATATTTGGCCTGAAATCTGCTCTATGATTGGCATGATAGAACACATTCAGGGAACTGGCCTATCCGGTATCGCAGGGAAAACAGCCAAGGGCGCCAAAAACAGTTTGTTCGGCAAGCTGTTGGCAATGCTCGAACAACACAATAAGCTGACGGGCAAGGGCCAGGCCTTACATCTTGGTAAAGGTGGCAAGCAGAGTGTTTTATCGAGCAAGGGTGATCCACTTATTGCAGCTAAAAGCAAACATCTGCTGGCACTGGCAACTAAAACCAAACAACATGTTAAACTTCAGGGTGATGATAAAGCAACGCCTTTAGTTGCTGCACATGCATTTACAGATGCTGCCATTTTAAGTAAAAAATCAGATAAATCGGGCAAGGCCGCCGTGGCATTGCAAACTGTGCACCTCAAGGGTGAGAAAATGACGGTGGCGGCAAAACAGCCCGGGCAGGTGTTTGCTTCAGATATGTCCGGTTCGACGGCAAAGCAAGCTGCTGACAGTAGCAAGGTAGCTAAACCGGTTCAGGGTATATTAGCCGATGGAAAAGTAGCAGCTGTGGCATCCAATGATGGGCAACTGGCATCGGACAAGTCGGCATTTGAGATTGACCATAGTGTGCAAAAGATTGCACAAAAAGTGACCAATGAGACTCAGGAACACGCATCCGTTGCAGCTGCCGGTATGAAAACTTCTGACAAACCACAGGGCAAGACCCGAAATGAAAGCGCAGCAATCAATCCGCAAATAGCGGAAATTGAGTCCCGGCAGAAATCAGCTGGTTCACGGTTGGTTGATGAACCTGTCGCCAATGTGACAGATAAAAGCAGTCATGTGGGTGCTGAAAAAGTCATCGTCCAACCCGGTGTTGAATCAGCCAAAGCTACAGTCGGCATTCAGACACAAAAAAATAAAGCAGCGCAGTTGCAGCATGTTCAGGCTGCAACGCCCAGTTCGCCAGCAGCTTCGGCTGGCGTAGCGATTGCCAATATGTCGGATGATGCATCTACGGGTGATTCCGGTTCACAGTTTTCGGATAAAGGCGGCCAGGATGGGCGTAATATTTCCATGTTGGGCAATGAAACAAAAACAAGCAGCAGTAGTGCTTCCACAAGCGCACACTTCCAGCAATATCTAAGCGGCAAATCAGCCCCCAGTATGACGTTGTTTGATAGTATGAATCATATCGCACAGTCAGCCAGCAAGGGTAAAACGAAACTGGAAATTCAGCTTGATCCGGCCCACCTCGGAAAGATTCAGATTTCATTGCAAAGTGATGCCGCCAAACAGTTGCAGGTGCATATGATTGTTGATCAAGGTACGACCCGGGCAGCTCTGGAACAGCAACTGCCGCAATTGAAAAGCGCCCTGGCGCAACAGGGGTTCGATCTTTCGGGCTTTTCGATGGGTTCACAGGGTCAACAAACTTCTTCAGGCGATCATGGCCATGATCATGGCCAGGCGCAGCATGTTACATCGACAGTAGAAAACAGCATTGAACCATTAAACGTGAACCGGCAGGGCACGACGGGCTCCGGCCTTAGTATCCGGGTTTAGGAGTAGTTATGCTAACATCAACAGTAGGCTCAGCTTCGGCAACAGCAACAGCACCCACGCGACAAAGCGACTTGGGAAAAAAGGATATTTTTCTTAAGTTGCTGGTAGCGCAGATGGAACATCAAGATCCGTTAAAGCCACAGGATGCCACGCAGATGTCATCGCAGCTGGCTCAGTTCAATATGGTCGAACAACAGACCACGAGCAACAAGCTGCTGGAACAACTTGTAAGCTCCGGTGGCTTGAGTTCAGGCGCATCACAGCCGCGTAGTGGCGCTGATTATCTGGGTCGCACGGTGAGCGTGAATCAGAGTGATATATTCTTTAATGGCAGCAACCAGAACTTTTCTGCTGTGCTGGATGAGCCGGCAACGCAAGCTCGGGTGTTTATTATGGATGAAAGTGGCAACCCGGTGCGAACAATGACTTTGAATAATCTCGCCGCCGGTGCCAATCCGATTGTGTGGGATGGTAAAACGGACACCGGTGCCATCGCTGCACAAGGGAATTACACCATTCAAATCAGCGCCATCAATCTTAATGGTGGCACTGTCGGCAATACGGTACAGCGCTCCGGTGTGGTTGATGCTGTTCGATTCACCGATTCAGGTACAAAACTTATGGTAGGCGGTGTATCTACATCGATTGCTGATATCACTGAAATCCGTTTATAAGCGGACATAGACAAGGAGTAAATCATGGGTATTTATAATGCACTTTTCATCGGCGCTTCAGGCCTTTCATCGTTTGGTGAGGCAGTACGCGTAGTTGGTGATAATATCGCCAATGTTAATTCACTTGGCTTCAAGAGCCAAAATGTCGTTTTTTCGGATGTGTTATCGCAAACCGTTGGCGTAACCCGATCTAATATTGCCAATCAGGTGGGTAACGGCGTTCGCATCGGATCAATTACACGCGATCAGCAACAGGGGTCGATTCAGAATACGACCAGTCCGACCGATATGGCAATTAACGGCAATGGCTTGTTTGCCTTACGCGATCCGGCTACCAATCAGACCAATTATACGCGTGCCGGTGCGTTTATTCTAGACAAGAACTTTAATCTGATTGATGGGCAGGGTAATATCGCACAGGGCTTTGCTATCGATAATGCAACGAATAAGGCCATTGGTAATGTCACGGATATTGCTTTCTCAAATCTGGCCGCTCAGGCTCAGCCAACAACCAAGGTGACCATTTCCGCAACCCTTGATTCCAATGCGACGGTTGTGGCTAAGGCTTTCAACCCTGCTGATCCGACATCATTCCATTTTATATCGGAAGCGAATGTGTTTGACGGACTTGGCCAGAGCCATGCAGTCAGCCTTCAGTTTACCAAGGTGGGGCAGGATGCCGCTGGCAATATTGTCTGGGACTGGCATGCAACGGTAGATGGCGCTGAACTGACAGGCGGTACCCCCGGCGTGCAGACAGAGATTGGAGCACCAACCGCATCGGCAGTTGCTGCAGGAGTGGCTACGCCAGGAACGCAGTCTCTGGTTTTCGGTCCGCAAGGGGAGCTTGTACAGGAAAACTCGCCCAATCTAACGTTTAACTGGGCCAATGCTGCACCGGGTACGATTACATTGGACTATGGTAATGCTACCACTGCCGATGCCCAGGGTGTTACTGGGACGGGCCTTGAGAGTACGGTGCAGATGGCTGGTAGTTTTGCCACGCGTCAAATCACGCGTGATGGCTTTCCAGCTGGCTTTCTGGATCGATTGGAAACCGACTCATCCGGCAAAATATTCGGTGTGTTTACCAATGGTCAGCGTCGTGCCCTGTTTCAGGTGGCTCTGGCTAATTTCCCCAACGATGCGGTGCTCAGCCATGTGGGCAACAATCTGTTGCAAGAGACGATTGCTTCGGGTTCGCCGGTATTGGAAAAACCGGGCAATGGCGGTATGGGTACGATCACGCCGTTTGGTCTGGAACAGTCCAATGTGGATCTGGCCGCCGAATTTGTGAAACTCATCATCGTTCAGCGTGGTTATGAGGCCAACTCGAAAACCATTCTCACAACTGATCAGATGTTATCTTCATTGATGCAAGTCAAACGGTAATCATCTGATTGCAGTATCGTAAAGGCAGGAGATCATTCTCCTGCCTTTCGTATTTTTGCTTTTATGAGGGCATGTGCTATCTACCCGAAAATGAATAACACTACTGGAGCCTGATCGTCACCTTACGTAGAAGGAATTAGCATGGAATCAGGTTGCAACGACTACAAATCATGGTTTGTGTGTCGATTTTAGCGATTATGACGTACCTATGTTTGCTTGTTGTTTTCTCTGACTTAGCGCATCCATGCGTACATTCAAGTGCTGATGACGCAGGCCTCTCACCAGTTCGCTGAAAATAACTTTGACTGAGAATACCACAGGCGTTGTTAGAATCAGTCCGAAGAAACCAAAATAATATCCCCCAAGCATGACGCCAAGCATGACAGTCAATGGATGCAAACTGGCTGCTTTGGCTACAATACGCGGGATCACAAAGCCATTATCTATCGCCTGTGCAACCAACACTACGGCAATAGCCAGAATAACATTCAATGCACTTGGTTCACTGGAGATCAGAACCACAATAATGGGTGGAATTTTAGCCAATGAAATACCAAAGAATGGGATGATATTGAGCAATCCGACCATGATTCCCAATAATGGCGCATAATCGATACCGGCTACCCAGAAACCAATACCTGTCACTGTCGCCATAATCATGGCTTGAATCAAAACGCCACGGATATAATTTTGCAGCTGCGTCGCTGCACGGGTATAGATCAACCAACCCAGTTCAAACTGGCGGTTTGGTAATAACTGCATGGCCTGATTTCTCAACATTAAGAAATCACACAGCAAGAAGAAAGTCACCAGCGGAATCAGCACCAGTGATGCTGCAATATTGGAAAAGAAAGCCCCCATGCTATGAATGATGCTTGAAGCCTGCTCTCCTACCTGTTTAAGAATGGAATTTGTCAATTCCTGTGGATTGATTGATGAAATATCATGATCAACCAACCAGGTATTCGTATTGGTTAAAACCAGTAGCAGCTGCTGATCAAGGTGACTGGCTTGCTCAGAAATCTGTTGCACCTGCACCATCAGCAGCGGATACAACAGCGCAGCTACAAGAATGAGACCAACAGTTGCCAGCGCCATCACAGAACCTGCTGCTTTGGCCGTTGGCCAACCGCGTTGGAGAAAATAGTCTACTGTAGGAGATAAAACTGCAAACAACGCAAGCGAAACACAAAGCGAAAAAATAACCGGCTTGGACACAAGAAGCATGAAAAAAACCACCAACAAACCAACTGAAAACACGCCCGCTGCCAGAATAACAGGGTGGCGGGATGAGCCGGCGCGTCGATCGGCACGACGACGCTCCATCATTTGGAAGACCCCTCAGAGATGACATTCGAGAGGTTCTTATTGGATTCCAATAAGCGTCCGGCCAACATTGCCCCCAGATTTTTCAACAAGATACAAGCATGTTTCGGATGACTATTGATCCAGTCATTCAGGTCAGCGCGCAACAGAAATACCAATTCGCAGGATTCTATGGCGACTGCATCTGCAGTGCGCGCCTGACCATCAACCAAAGCCACTTCACCAAACATATCGCCAGCATGAATGGTTGCCAGGTCATGCCCGTTGTTGCGTATAGCAATACTGCCGGAGCGCAATAAAATTGCCCCTGCCCCTTCATCGCCGGCATGAAAGATCATCTCACCCGCATCGTATGCTCGCGGATGCATTTTGGCGGCGAACCACCGGATTACGGTCGGTGAAAAGCCTTTAAATAACAGATTCTCCTCACATTTTTTCGCAGTATCTTCAATCCAGCTATCCTTTGGCTTAAAGAAATTATGCCATAACGCGCTGGTCTGTGCTTTTTCTGTCATACCTGAACTCCCCGGCGATTCTTGATCAGACTCATTCCCGATAACTTCCATGGATGGAACTCATTACGAGAAAGCCATTCATAATTTACGGATACTGCCAGAGGCAATAAGCTGAACAAGTTTTCAATCCACAGTGATTATAGATCAAATTTTAGCGGATGCGAGCTGAGCTGTAGTTGTTCGCTCGACGGAGCTGAGGCGCTGGCTGTATTAAACAGTCATAAGCCAGCCTGTTCAGATTCCTTCGGCGTAGCTGACCCGGTCACTGCCTGCGAATACCGGCGTGGACAGGTATTTTTCACCGCCATCGGGGAAAATAGCAACGATTTCACCTGGCTCTCCGGTTTCAGCCAGTTTTTCCGCCACCTTCAAGGCCGCAGCCAGCGCACACCCGCAGGACTGGCCGGAAAGAATGCCTTCTTCCGAAGCCAGCCGCTGAGTGAATCGATATGCTTCATCGGTATCAATACCAATTTTTTCATCAAATACGCTGGGATCGTATATGCCGGGTACGATGCTCGACTCAATGTGTTTCAGGCCTTCAATGCCGTGAAACGGAGAATCCGGCTCGGCAGCTACAATGCGGATGTCCGGATTGACTTTTTTCAGGAAGCGGCCGGTTCCTACCAGTGTGCCGGAGGTACCAAGCGAGGCAATAAAATGGGTGATTTTACCATCAGTATCACGCCATATTTCCGGCCCGGTGGATTCTTCATGGGCGCGGGGGTTGGCAGGGTTGTTGTATTGATCCGGCTTGAAGTAGTACTCCGGATTATCCTCATAAATCTTGCGAGCATCAATGATGGCACCATCTGATCCTTCCAGTGGATCAGAAAAAATAAGTTCAGCCCCGAATGCGCGGCAAATGCGTTTGCGTTCATCCGAAACATTGCCGGGCATCACCAGCTTGACGCGAAAGCCCATTGTGGCGCCAATCATGGCCAGCGCGATGCCGGTATTGCCGCTGGTGGAATCGAGAATGATTTTTCCCTTGTTGAGTAAGCCCTGTTTTAAACCATCGCGAATCATCCACAGGGCAGGGCGGTCTTTAACCGAACCGCCGGGGTTGAATCGCTCGAGTTTGGCATGGATGCGGATATTATCAGGCAAATGGCTGGTGACATGTTGAATTTGCGCCATGGGGGTATTGCCGATCAAATCAAGAATGGTAGTCAAAACATATCACCTGTGAGCCGTAAATTAGGAGCCGAATCATGGCAGATGATTACGTCTTGCCAAGCATGCGCAAAACTGCGGCTTTTTTATCTGCTTCAAATGGCCATGCCGGTTTCGCCATGCCAAGCAGGAAACTGCCTAGTTTGCGCGCATCCACGCCCATGCTGCGCAAGCTGTTCAGGGTGGTAGCGTGGTTGCGTTTGGCTAGGCGGTTCCCGTTGCCATCCAGTAGTAGTCGATGGTGGATGTAGACTGGTTCCGGCAGCCCCAGCAGTTGTTGCAACAGTCGGTGAATACCGGTGGATTCGGCCAGATCACGCCCTCTGATGATATGGCTGATGCCTTGCAAAGCATCATCAACCACCACGGCGAGATGGTAGCTGAAGCCGATATCCTTGCGCCCGATGACCATATCCTGGCTGATCTCGATCGCATGAATTTTCCCTGATTCCTCGCGCCATGTTATGTTTGTTCCAACGTGTGCCATGGCTTTGGCCACATTCAGCCGCCATGCAAATGGCTCCTGTTGCATGCGCTGTTGTTGTTCATCGACTTGAAGATTCCTGCAAATACCGGGGTATTCAGATAGCATATCTTCGCTATGCGGTGCCGAAGCCATGTGGGCGATTTCCCGGGCAACCTGTTTGCGTGTACAGAAGCAGGGGTAGATGACATCCATGTCCCTGAGCTGGATTATGGCTTGCTGATAGGCATCCAGATGCCGGCTTTGATATCTGACCGGGCCTTGCCATTGTAGTCCGAGCCAGCCCAGATCCTCAAGGATGGCATCGGCGTATTCAGACCTGCATCGGGTATGATCGATATCCTCGATGCGCAACAGCAATTGAGCATGGTGTTCTTCAGCCCATGCCTGACACATCAGAGCGGAATAAGCGTTACCGACGTGCAGCAGACCGGTCGGGCTGGGAGCGAAACGGGTGCGCAGGACCATGTTGTTATTTGCGCGGTGAGGATGGCGGCAAAATCAGGGGTGAACGATCCTGAACGCGTTCCGGGCGCATCAGTATTTTGATTTCGTCACCGATGGCAAGGATCAGGTCGTCATGCGGCACCATCGTTTGCCCATCGCGGATGACAGTAATTGGCTGGATGCCATGTTGAATGCGAGCATCTGCCATACGTTCGCCAGCGAGGCTTGAATCCGGTTCGATTTGCAATGATTCATAGATTAACCGTTTTCGGTATGCCTGATCATTCCAGTATGTGAAATTGTATGGCTTGGCGAATAAGCGCCGAGCTTGCAACTGGTGGATCATGCTGGCGTGTTTGTCTTCATCATGTTCTTGCAGGGTGACGTAGATTTCCGGAATGTGAAAATTCTCATGCGCCAGCCGCGCAATGAGCAAATTATGATCCGATGAGCCTGTCATAATCAGCGTACAGCCAATTTCTTCGGCATGGATCACTTCCCAATATAATGGATCCAGTGCATTGCCGCAGACAGCGTCATAGCCGGAATGTTTCAGGCTGGTGATCACTTCGGAATTCAGATCCAGAAAGCGAACTTCGCGATCTTCCCCCAATGCCCGGCCCACTTCAGAACCGATCTGGCCACCGCCTATGATTAAAACCGAGCGATCATCGCCGCCATTGATGGATAGCCACCGCTTCAACGGCGCTGCCGACAGGCTGTACCCCATGACGGACACGATAATGATAATATACACCAGAGCCATCATCATTTCACTCTGGGCGTAGCCATGATCATGCAAAATCAGCGCGAACAATGATGTGATACCGGCTGCTACCACACCGCGCGGCGCCATCCCGGCCAGGTACAGGTTCTCCTGCAAGCTCAAATGGCTGCCAAAGGTGGATAAAAAGACCAGCATGGGCCGCACGATCACAGCCAGAATTCCGAACAGAAGTAGCCCCGGCCACAGGTAGTCCCGCATGACGGATAAATCCATGTTGGCCGCCAGCAGCACAAAAAGAAGCGAAATAAGCAACATGGAAAGGCTGCCTTTGAAATGTTTCAGGCGCTGGATGTCGTGCACTTCCATACGTTGCAATACGGCACCCATCATCAGCATGGTAAGCAGGCCAGCCTGGGCGCTGATGGCATCTGCAAGTAGAAACATGGCCCAGGCACTGGTCAGCGTCAGCACGGAGCGAATTTCAAATTCCTTTGCCCACTGGCTGTTTAGCAGCCATGCCAGCAAGCGGCCTCCGGTTACGCCCAGCACTGCACCAACAGCAAGTTTGTAGAAGATATCCTGTGCAATGGTCATGGCGCTCATGTTCAGTGTTAATGCAACCTGCAACACCACGATGGCCAGGATTGCGCCAACGACATCAATCAGCATGGCTTCTGCTGTCAGAATATGGCTGATATTTCTGCCGAGTCGCATCTGCCGGACAATGGGGAGGATTACCGTTGGGCCGCCAACTGAAACCAGTGCGCCAAACAACAGCGCCAGCAGCCAGTCCATACCCACCAGAATATGGGCAGCTACGCCGCCGATGATCATGGTCAGAACCGGCCCGATCAGGACCAGTTTACCTACAACCCAGCCATTTTCCCTGAGCGCTTTCAGGTTCAGGTTGAGGCCGCCTTCAAACAGGATGATGGCCAGTCCCAGTTCGATCAGCGCATGCAGGGCCGGTTCGATGGTCTCAACGTGCAGCAAATGCAATCCGAACGGACCCAGCGCCATACCTGCCAGCAGCCATAAAAGGATGGGAGGGAAGCGAAATCGGTTGGCCAGCATTTGCGCCGTTGTGGCTATGATCACAGCAATAATAAAGGTCGAGGTTGGATTGGCGGTGTCTGGAAACATTGGATTGAGGATGCCGCCATCGCATTGGCTCGGCAAGCAATGTTTTCACGGCCTGGCAACAGCGGCGAGGATTGCATGCTTCCCTGTTGACGAAATGCTATGCTTTGGCGCGATTGTCGGCCCTGATGTCAGGAATACTCTGAGTTATTCAGACTACCCTTAGCATGGTGCCGTCACAGAATCGAGTGATGAAACAGGTGAATGCATGACCGTAAACGCACATTTTGCAGCAGAAGACAAAAAACGGCCGGTGTTGCTGATCGTTATGGACGGATGGGGTCTGGGTGCAGGCGGCCCGGAAGATGCGATTGCGCAGGCGGCCACGCCGGTTTTTGACCGGCTGTGGAAAGATTATGCCCATACCCGGCTGTTTACGCATGGCCATTACGTTGGGCTACCATCAAACAAGGATATGGGCGGTTCGGAAGTGGGGCATTTGACCATGGGAGCAGGGAAGGTGCTGGAGCAGGGGCCGACCCGGATCAATAATGCGATTTCGGATGGTTCATTTTTTAAATCTGAAGCTTTGCAGCGGGTGATTGCCGCAGCCAAGTCCGGTGGCATGCTGCATCTGACGGGCTTGCTTTCTGATGGTAATATCCATTCTCACTTGAGTCATTTCCGAGCGGTGATTAATCACGCTTTTGAATCCGGCATCAAACAACTGCGTGTGCATGCACTGCTTGATGGCCGCGACGTCGGCATCCAGACCGCCCAGAAATTTATCTGTGAACTGGAAGAGGATTTTACCTATATCAATAATCATGACGGCTATTGCTATGTGTTCGCCTCCGGCGGCGGTCGCGAAAGGGTTGTTATGGATCGCGATCATAACTGGCCCAAGGTGGCCGAAGGCTGGGATTTGATGGTTCATGGCAAGGGGGAGCACCGCTTCCCATCCATGATGGCGGCGGTCAATTATTTCAGATCTGAACAGGGTGACTTGGTCGATCAGGATATGCCGGGCTTCGTGATTGTGGATGATCAGGATCGACCGGTCGGCGCTATGGCTGATGGCGATGCTGTGATTATGATGAACTTCAGAGGCGATCGCGCCATTGAAATCACTGAAGCCTTTGAACTGGATGATTTCGATGGTTTTGATCGCGGTGTCCGTCCGGATATCACTTATGCCGGCATGATGGTTTATGATGAGGATAGAAATCTACCTGCTTTGCAATTGATGGGGCCGACCAAGGTGGAAAACCCGTTTGGCAAGCGCATTCTGGGCATGGGCATCAAACAGTTCCGCTTGACGGAAACACAGAAATATCCGCATGTAACGTTTTTCTTTAATGGCGGATATCGCCAGCCTTTGGACGCTTCGATGGAAGATTATATTCTGATTGATTCGGACAAGGGCGTGTCGTTTGCTGATGCACCGCAAATGAAGGCGGCAGAGATTGCCGACAAGGCGGTTGCGCTGATCGAAAGCGGTGAATATGGATTCGGTCTGATCAATTTCGCCAATGCCGATATGGTCGGGCATTGCGGCAAGATTGCGCCTGCAATCACGGCTATTGAAACAGTGGATGCGGCGGTCGGACGCATTGTAGATGCGTTGGAGAAAGCGGGCGGCGCGGCATTGATTACAGCCGATCACGGCAATGCCGAAGAGATGCTGGCCGATGCCAAAGATGGCAGCAAGGAACCCTCCACCAAACATTCAACCAATCCGGTGCCATGCATGCTGTTTGATCCGGCTTACGATGGCTCCTATCAACTTCAGCAGCTTGAAGGCGACCATCAGCCGGGCCTGTCCAATCTGGCAGCCACGCTGTTTGAGGTGATGGGCTATGACGTTCCCTGTGATCTGGATGCTTCGCTGATTCGCTAAGGGCGGGGTGATTTTTGCGCTGTCATTGAGTGATTCGTGATTGCAAGATGTTTGCATTGCAGCAATGATGCATGTGATTTTTGATTGAACAGGAGTGCGTGATGGAACAACTGGATCAAGTCACCTCAATTCTGGCGCTGACCATGGGCGCAGCCTGGGCCAGCGGCATCAACCTGTATGCCGCCATTCTGATGCTGGGCTTGATGGGTACGACCGGCAATGTCGATTTACCGCCGGGGCTGGAAATCTTGCAGGATCCGATGGTGCTGTTTGCTGCCGGAGCGATGTATATCGTTGAGTTTTTTGCCGACAAAATTCCCGGCGTAGATTCCACATGGGATGTATTACATACTTTTGTTCGTATTCCTGCCGGAGCGATGATGGCTGCCGGTGCCGTGGGCGATGTAACGCCTGCATTGTCGTTAGCTGCCGGCATTATGGGTGCCGGACTGGCTGCTTCAACGCATGTCACCAAAGCCGGTTCACGGGCGTTGATCAACACGTCGCCGGAACCGTTTTCCAACTGGACTGCTTCAATCTCGGAAGATATCGCCGTATTCGGCGGCTTATGGGCTGCCCTGAATCATCCAACCCTGTTTGTTGTCTTTATGATTCTGTTTATTCTGCTGATGATCTGGCTGCTACCGAAATTATGGCGTGGTATCAAAACAGTGTTCAGAAAGTTGCGCAGTTTCTTCGGAGGCAAGGACGAACCGGTCTCTCCCGAGCCGGAACAGCAAACGCCCCAAGCTATTCACCCCGAATCCAACGTCGAATCCACGGACAATAAACCCTAGCCCGAACTATTCATAAATGCTGCCACGCCCTCGCTTGTTCATTTGTCCGCAACAAATCCCTCGCACCCCGGGGTATAATCTCTGGCGCAAGCGCCATTCACCTGATCGGTTGTCCGTATGCACTGCTACGCACGCCTTCCTCGGGACCTGTTGCAAACAAATGTCCGGCGCGATCATCACGGCGATTCATGCATAGTCCGGGCTAGCTCTCCATTGAATTTATGATCTGGACAGGGTGAGGATAAAGCCAAGGCCGGTCAGTACGGCGGCGAAGATCATGACTAGCGTCGGTGCCTGATGCGCTGCTGACCATGCCAACCAGCCGCCGCCACCGGCAGCTAATATGGAACCAACGAGAATCGGTAAGCGGGATGGTTCCGGGGAGAAACTGACGCTACCCTCTTCAATGCGGGACAATACGCCGTCTATTTTTTCCGGCAGACGCATCCAGTTATGCAATTGATCGCGTAATTCTTCCGCCATGGCTTCAGCTTTACCAATCGGGCCGATATGGCGTGTCACCCATTCCTTGATCATCGGGCGCGCCAGTATCCAGATATTGACCTGATCAGCCAACTCTCTGGCTACGCCTTCGATAACAACCATGGTTTTCTGCAATAATAATAATTCCGGCTGCGTTTCCATTTTGAAACGTTCGGTAACGGCAAACATACTCAGCAATAATTCGGCAATGGAAATATCGGCCAGCGGGCGGTTGAAAATCGGCACGGCGATTTCTCTTAATGCATCCTCAAAGGCCGAGATATCGGTGTCGGCTGGCACATAACCGGCTTCCACATGCACTTCGGCGGAGCGTTTATAGTCTTCCTTCAAAAATGCCATCAGCATTTCGCCGATATAGCGGCGTGATTTGATATCGAGCCTGCCGACGATGCCGAAATCCACCAGTACGATATCGCCGTCATCGGCCACGAAAATATTGCCCGGATGCATATCGGCGTGAAAATATCCGTCCACAAATACCATATGGAAAAACAGCAATGCAGCCCGCTCGCACAGTTTCAGGCAATCATGTCCGGCTGCCTCCAGTGCTTCTTTTTCATCAATCGGTAAGCCGGAAATACGCTCGGTCGTCAACACTTCGTTATGGGTATATTCCCATAATACATCAGGAACACGCACGCCTTCGAGTTCGGTAAAATTCTCGGCAAATCGGCTGGCATGGGCTGCTTCGGCGCGCAGATTCAATTCGCCGCGAATGGTGGTGGAAAATTCCTCGATGACGCGCGGCGCTTTCAAACGCTTATACTCGGTGAAATAGCGATCAAACAGGGATGCCAGCAGCTTCAGAATGGCCAGATCCGATTCGATCGTGTTGCTGATATGATCGCGGCGCACCTTGACGGCCACGCGACGGCCATCCTTGAGTTCGGCGAAATGCACCTGCGCGATGGAAGCGGCCGCAATCGGTTTTTCATCGAAGGCGGCGAAAACGCCATCTTCACCAGTCAGCGGTTTTTTGAAGCTGCGCTCAATGACGGCGCGAACCCGTTCAAACGGTTCCGGCGGCACATCGTCCTGTAATTTTTTCAATTCCAGCGCAATGTCCAGCGGCAGCAGATCGACGCGGGTAGACAGCATCTGGCCGAATTTGATAAATGTCGGCCCCAGTTCTTCCAGCACGCGGCGAATCTGAACGCCCATATCTTTGGGTAATTCATCACCGCGAAATAACTGGACCAGCCAGACATAGGGGTAAAACAGGCGCATGCGCACAGCCAGCGCCGCCAGGCCGTGGGTGGCCAGAATGTGGCCGATGCGCATTAAGCGCAGATTGCGGCGGATATTGGCGGGTAATCTCATGGTTGGGTGAGGATGAGCTTATTCGGGAATTTCAATCAAATGGTCCAGTTTGTGTTCCAGACGGGTCACACGCCCTTTGCTGCGTGAAATCTGGTGCGCCAGATGTTCGACGCCTGCCTGCCATGCCTGCAAACGTTCGCTATCCGGAATATCCATATCATGCAGGCTGTTGGCGACGGCCTGACGGGATGATTCGCTCAGCTTCTGTTCCGTCTCGACCAGCACATGTGCGGCTCGTGCCACACGGGAACCGAAAAAATCACCAAATGCGGCGCGTAATTCACGCTCCCAATCGAGATCAGCGGCTGCAAACAGCTTTTTAAACCGCAGCATCGCATCGGAATCACCGGATAGTTTCAAAACCTGTTGAAAGACCAGATCATCCGGGTCCTCATGGCCGAAACACATGCGGGCAAAGCCGGACGTAGTGGCATTCAGGCGCACATCCACCTCGCCCTGGTAAGTGGAATGCACCCATGCTTTGCCGCGCGTAAAGCCGAGAAACATGATGGCGTTAGTATCGCGAACATGGATACGGAAGACGCGCCCTGCCATGTCATTCAGATATGGTTTTAATGATTCATCACGTGAAAATACCAGTTCCAGCACCGTGGTCATCACCACGCACTGCACCGGCACCGGAATCAAGCGTAACGGCAAAAACATTACACTCATGAGGCTGACACCTCATTCTTTGATTGCATCGCTCTGCGGCATCCATGCCTCGAGCTGGGGCGCGCATCGAAAAGCGCGGTTTCCGATGCGCTCACGGGTGCGCATTCGCTTACCCGCCGCACCTCCATGTGCGGGTGAGTGGCTATATTCATACTTTATATCCTCTGTGCAAAGCGACGATGCCACCGGACATATTGGTGTGCTTGACCAGATCGAAACCGGCGCCGCGAATCAGCTTGGCGAAACGATCCTGATCCGGGAAACGGCGGATGGATTCGACCAGATACTGATAGGAATCACGATCTCCGGTCACTTTCTCGCCGATCAGCGGAATAATATTAAAAGAGAATGCATCATAGACTACATCCAGCCCCGGCAATACCGGACGCGAGAATTCCAGACACATGAACTGGCCGCCCGGCTTTAAAACGCGGTAAAACTCAGCCAGTCCTGCCTCAATATCGAGGAAATTGCGGATGCCGAAAGCAATCGTGACGCAATCAAAGCTGTTATCATCAAAGGCGAGTTTGGTGCCGTCAGACTGGATGCAATCGGCCCGGCCCGGCAATAACCCGGCATCGATAATGCGGCGCGCGCCTTCAAGCAGCATCGGCCCGTTCAGATCGGTCAGCACCACGCGACCGGCAGGCCCCATTTTGTTGGCCAGCCCGATAGCGATATCGCCGGAACCTGCTGCGACATCGAGTACGCGCGATCCTGCGCCGATGGCCGCTTTGGCGATCATGCTGCGCTTCCATAGGCGATGCATACCGCCGCTCATCAAATCATTCATGATATCGTATTGGCTGGCGACGGATGAAAAGACGCCCATCACACGCTGCACTTTTTCCTGTCCACTGACCGTTTCATAACCGAAATGGGTTGCGTCAGATGCTTGTGTGCCGGAAGTTTCCGTATTGTTAGTATGGTTTAAATCATTCATGGGTTGCGCATCGTATCAGGCCGGAGCCCGCTATCCAAACAAAGCTTGAATCTTACAGGGTTATCCACACGTTCCGGTGCGCAGGCTGTGGATAAACAGTGCATGGATTGTGATAGTCATAATACCATCGATAGTGGGTTAAAGTTTATTGACACCCAAGATATAGTGCTTACACTGGCGGCCGGGATTTCTGAAACACGAGGGATCATTACTATTTCCAGGGGGATATTTATGAGCGCAAACAGTCAGACCGTAAGCATTGCATCTGTTGAAAAAACCGGGGGCGAGAGCGTTGGAGAGATTGGTTTTCAGCCGGCTTCAGAGGATATCTGGGATAAAAAATACCGTTTGAAAGATAAACACGGCGAAGCGGTGGATGACAGCATTCAGGGCACTTACGATCGTGTTGCGCTGGCGCTGGCGGCAGTCGAATCGGAAGACAAACGCGAATTCTGGCACAATCGTTT